>JBAZPI010000004.1:0-30698 GCA_041648305.1 Candidatus Altimarinota bacterium
CGCTCGCGCCCGCAGTGGGGTAGACGATGCGGACGCGCGGGGGACAGTCGGTCGCCGTACGGCATTCGGCACGGACGTCGACTTCGACGGTCACTGATGCGGTCTGTTCGGCGGTGTCCGTCGCGCTGGCCGTAAGCGTATGGTTACCGCTCACGATTCCGCTTGTGTCCCAGACCCGAGTGTACGGTTCCTCGGTCAACGTTGCGAAGGTCACGCCATCCACGTCCAGGGACACCTCGCGAACGCCGCAGCGATCGACGACCGAGACCTCGACCGTCTGGTTTCCGGTCACTTCCGCGCCGTCCGTCGGCCGGACGAAGGTGATGATCGGCGCCGGGTCGTCGGAACTGCAGGACGATCCGTCCGCCTCGCCGTCGGCATCCCCGACGGTCGCATCCTGGTCCGTGCCGCCACCGTCGTCCGAACAGCCGGCGAAGAGCCCGAGTACGAACACCATCGCGATCCCCAAGTACTTCGTCATCTTCTAGAACCTCCTCCCCGCCCTCTCGCGGGATAAATGGCGGCACCCTGCGCCGCTTTTTCTAATTTAAATCCTAACTGATTTTGAGAGTTTGTCAATGCCCACTAACTTTACAAACATTATTTTTAAAAAATGAAAATTTCCTTAAGATTGTTTGGTCTCAGGGGCAGTCCTCAATAACAAGGACTATTCTTTCCATAATCACATGAATTTTTATCTTTAATTTTAGAGAATAAAAACAGACCACGTTGGCCCGTTTACGCCGTGCGAAGGTCTAGATATGTTTTTAAATTAGAAATTTACCATTCCGGCCACGCTTAACTTTTAAAACCTTAAAGGAATTTTTTGGCAATTTACTCCATATATGGTGATAGATGCTGCCGTTGATTATGGTGTAAGTGAATTTTGCTTTAATATTTTGAGTGTTGATTTTTAAGAGTAAAAATTTTTCTTCCCGGGGATAATTAATCCAGTTAATGTTAGCAACTTTTTCTTTAAGTTGTTTTTTTGTTGGTGATGTATGAATAAAGGAAGAATTTTTTCCCCATTCTTTTTTATTTCGACAATTATAATTTCCTTCACTGTCAGCGAATTTTTTAAAAAGTATTTCAGGAACCAAATGATACAAAAACTTGGGTACAGTTGAGTTGTCTTTAATTTCTATTTCTTTAATGTACATAAAAAGTTAAGCCGATAATTAATAAATGTTCTCACGTTAATTTTATAACTTTAAATTAAAAAATAAAAGGGCAAAGAGGGGAGTTCCCTTCACCCTTGGTTTCGCTTGGCCTAACTTGGATATTTTTGTTCTCCCTTTTATGGCGTCACGGGTTGATTTTCCTACCGAACGCTCGGTGGAAGGGAATGGTGTCCCGCACGTGCGGAATTTGCAAGAGCCAGCGGATGAACCGCTCCAGCCCCATACCAAATCCTCCATGCGGCACACAGCCGTATTGACGAAGCTCCCGCAACCATTCGTAGCGGGCGTCACCAGCTTTGCCTTTTTCCGCCAAACGCTCGTCGAGCATCGGCAGCGTGTGGATTTTCTCGGCAATACCGAGAAGTTCGCCGAACCCTCGACTTGCGATCAAGTCGGCTGTCTTTGTGCGACGCGGATCAGCCGAATCAATCACATATGGAAAGGGTTCGATGGAACGCGGAATGCCAACAACCCAAAACGGGATATTGCCGAATCGGCTACTGAGCAAAGATTCTTCATTGGAACCCAAGCTCTTGCCGAATTCCATGTCCGAACCCTGCGTTTTCAGCCATTCCACAGCTTCGTAGTAGTCAATGCGCGGAAACGGAATTTTCAGTCCGTCGCCGCACATTTCGGTGCCGATGGTGCGTGCAAGTCCACTTCCTTCGTGAACACATTGCTCGCTTACATCTCGGATGAACTGCTCCACAGTTGCGACCATGTCCTCAAAATCCACGAACGCCAGCTCGGCTTTGATATGCCAGTACTCCATGAGGTGCCTCTTAGAGCGGCTCTCTTCGGCGCGGAAGCTGGGGCCGATGTTGTAAATCTTCTCAAAAGCGTGGACTGCTTGTTCGAGATAGAACCCGACACATTGTGTCAGAAACACATCTTGCCCATGAACCTTGAGCGCCATTGCCGTGCGGTCATCGTAGAGCGGCGTCGGTGTAAGTACGGGGGCGTGAATCTCAATGAATCCATTTTTATGGAACCATTGATGCACAGCCCACGTGAGGACATGACGGAATTTTAGGATCGCCGCGATTTTTTCGTTGCGGAGGTAGAAGTGCCGTTTGTCCAGAAGTTGCTCCTGGAGTTTGGGGTCTAAAATGTCGATGTCCGAGCGTGGGTACGGTGACACATTGATCGTGCTGACGCCGACGATTTTGATCTCCTGAACATGGATTTCCTTTGGCGGATTCGGTCGTCCAGTCTCCGTGAGGATTCCGACAACCTTCACAGCCGTTTCTTGACTGATCCGTTTTGCCAGTTTGAGCAGTTCCTTGTTGGTCTCATCGACCACGCTCTGGACTGTCCCCGTGGAATCACAAACGTCCAAGAAGACGACGTGATTGTGTCTGCGGCGGGATTTTACCCAGCCGTAGAGTTCAACCCGTGTACCATTTGAGGTACGGTCGAGCAAATCAGCTACGTACACCCTTTTCATTGTTTTTCCTTTCCACGCCGTGCCTTGAAAAACACGGCAGAGATGAATTGTGAAAGAACTGCCCGGGCTCCCAGGATCAATCTCGTGGGTGTGCTATCTTATCATTTTGTTGATGATTTTGTAAAGGAGTTTTATTCTCGTTTTGGAAGTGATTTGTATCAGAAATAAAGAGTGTGAGATTACTCACACTCTTTTATCGCTCGTGTAGCAAAATAAAAAGTATTATAACATTACTGTTTCAAAATCATGCGCAATGTGAATATGATAATGAGCATATTTTTGTTCTAGTCGTTTTTGCGTAGCGGGAGTTATACAAAAGGATTCTTCTACGTGTGTAAAGATGGTGCGTTTTGGCTTAAAGCGTTTAATAATTTTCAGATTGTCTTTTATGTTTGTAAGATGAGGCTGATGACGTCGAAGTGTTCCCATGTTCATAATAATTAAATCCAGATTTGGAATTATTGGAAACGTTAATAAAAATTTTGCATGGTCAGGGCAAAGTAACGTTTGTTTACCGTTGCCCCGCAAAAGAAAGGCGTACGCTGGAATTGATTTTGTCAGAGTTAGGTACGTTAGCTGATAATGTCCCTTTTCGATCGGTAATTTATTCGGCCACCCGAGCAGTGTACATCTACCAGTCGACTCTAAATGTCGCAATGCCGGGACATGCTTTAACATCATTGAGCTACGCTGTAAAAAGATTTTTGGTTTATGTGGAAACGATTCTATAACTCTATAACCCTCTGTATGGTCAGGATGCCAGTGGCTGAAAATGATTCTTTGCGGAAAGTGCCCCAAGCGATCAAGTTGTATTTTACTTTCCATTGGGGTGTCAACAAGAAGATTAAGATTCGGAATATAAAAACTTGGTCCACTTCGGGCGAGTTGTGGATTACGCCGCGCGGTTGTACAAATTTTGCAGTGACAATTTGGCTGGGGGGTCGTCCGAAACCCACCAGATCCAAGAATAATGATATGCATAATGTTTATATAAAGCGTATCACAAACATTTTTGTTTGTCATTATATCAAAATAAAAAATACGGGTCTCATTCGTTAAGAAGAATGAGGCCCGCGTAAGGTGTCAGTAATGGGCGAAGAACCTTCCAAGCGCCCTACGGAGATCATCGATTGAATCGCCAGAGCCGATAGCAATCCTGACAATACCATCATCGATGTCCTTCCACCGTAGACCAATTGGAAGAACGGTTGTTGTCTGATGACCGAAACTGCCACGCTCGGGAAAGCCTGTCTCGGACAATAGACGCGCGACACACTGTGCAGCGGTGCATTGCCCATGCGGCTCGAGTCGCATGAAGATGACTCCGGACCATGGTATCACGCCAGATTCCCCCTCGTACGATGTAGGAACGCTGATTATGAAGGGAAGTCGCTGACTCCGTTGCTGACTTACGAGGTATTCCGTCAAGAGTCTAGTGGTATTTGCGATCTGTACGATGCGCGCGGCACCAACGCAAAAAAGTTCGTGCGGAAGTTCGAGTACATCGTGCAGTTGGAGGTAAAACCCGAAGACAGCCGTCACGTGGTCCACTTGCTCTCGAAGTACGTCAGGAAAGATTGCGATGCCAACCGATCGCTTTCCCGACTCATTATTGTGGTAATATTTAGTGAGCGACTCGGTATAAATTACATGGTCGTCGTTAGAACAGAAGATTGTTGGCTCAACCTGACACGCTCCTGGTAATGTATTGTCAATTAACAAATATGCCGAGGCAGAAGCGGCCAGGGTAGCGAGCTCCGCCAATGGAGCTGTCACCATACGAATATGATTTGAGACAGACTCCGTAACAATAAGCGTTCGGCCATGTGCTTTGCCACAACAAAGCGCTTGAACGCTCTGGAGGTCGCGAACATCCACTGCAAGAACGATGATGCCGCGTTGTCGCAATATTTGCAGATACGCAGCTGTCGCAAAGTAGCAATCACGGTGATGAATGACGGTATCGCCGGGAGAGAGACCGAGAGCTTCAATCATTGCGACAATCGCGCTCATCCCCGAGTTGAACATTCGCGCGCGGAAACGGTTGAACACTTTTTGGTTAAGCCGATGATATACACAACAGTCGTTCCAAAAACGTTGAGCGACATAGTTTAGGAGAGAATATCCATACCGCCGATAAGACTGTACTGGTACATCAACGTTCAATTTAGAGAATCGTTCCAGCAGAACATTCTCCGCAGATCGAGAGATCACGGAAACTGCCGGATCAATGATCCCAAAGCGTTTAAAGAACTTACCAACAGTTGTCATTTTTTCTCCTTGCATGTTTTTTGATCTGTGGCGATTCAGGGGAATCGCTGCGAGATCCTCCTGATTTGGTAGATTCCTCCTCGTGGAGTTTGAATCATGAGGGTGCCTTGTTTGGGGATTTTCCGATATACTCGCACGAAGTAGTTCAAATATCTTCCATTTTCGTTGAAGAGGCGGAGGCGTTTTCCCCACTCTTTTTTGGACACGGGTTCCAAGTGATCAAGGTAGACGCGAATTCTCTCCGAATCCGCCGGTACGATGTCGTAAATAGACTCGTATTCAAGAAGAAGGTTCTGGTTCTCAAAAAGATTGCTCCAGTAAGAGAGGTCGTTGTCAGATTCAAGACGAGTCCCGATTTCGCGATTGAATTCGTCAAGCAGGGTTTTTTGGGGCGGTGATTTGTAGAAGTACAGTGCGGTAAGCACGTATCCCCAAGGTTTAGCGACGCGAACAGCCTGACCAATGTGGTTTTGTCTCACTTCCGGCGGTACAAAGGGAAGGTGCCCGCCGATCACCACGTGTGAGAATTCATCCTCACCGAACGGTAACTGTCCGGCATCGCCGCTGATAAAAGATACCCGATCGGCAACATATGGGTCGGTGTTTTTTTTCGCGGCTTCAATGCTTTGCTCGTGCAAATCGAGACCATAACACGTCGCCCGAACGTACCTCGCAATCTCAATCGTGATAAAGCCGGTTGAGCAACCGATTTCAAGCACGCGAGACTGCGGACCGAGAAACGAGTGCGCAATCCACTCCTTGATCGTGCTGTAACTTCCCGGTGGCGTATTCACTTGCCCGGAGCTAGCTACGAGAGTCAGATATTCATTCATTGTCCTTTTCTCCTTTTCCCGCCGTGTTTTTCAAAACATGGCTAAGAGCATTGTTGGTGAGTTTGGCGTATTGATCAAAACAAAACCCCTACGCGATACATTAAGCCGTTTGGCTGCGAACTGTCTCTCGCGGTTTCCAGTGGCATCCGTGATCGCGTTCTTTTTTTGGCGTCGGATTGTGAAAGAACTGTCTATGCTTCCAGGACTAACCTCACGGGTGTATCATCTTATTATTTTGTTGATGATTTTGTAAAGATTATTATAATTTCAGACAAAATTAGCCTTGTCTGAACGACAGGATTGGGCTATTATAAAAATAAGAAATAAAATTTTATTTTATGATTAAACCAAAAAGATTAAAAGAAGGAGACGTCGTAGCCGTTGTTTCCCCTTCTTGGGGAGGACCGAGTGTTTTTCCGTATATCTACGAAAACGGTTTGAAAATTTTGCAAGAATGGGGATTAAAAATAAAAGAGTTTCCTACGGCGAGATCTGATGCAAAATTTTTGAAAGCGAACCCTCAATCTCGCGCAAAGGATATAAATGACGCCTTTGCGGATACTGAAGTTAAGGCCATTTTTAGCTCAATCGGTGGTACCGATTCTATCCGGATATTACCTTTTATAGACAAGAAAATTATTATAGACAACCCCAAAATACTAATGGGGTATTCCGATACATCGACACTCCATACATTTTTAAATTTGCAAGGATTAGTAACTTTTTATGGCCCTTCAATAATGGCTGGTTTTTCACAGATGAAAAATTTGTCGGAGAGTTTTGAAAATCATGTGAGGGAAATTCTTTTTGAACCAAAAGAAAGCTACGAATACAAGCCTTACAGAAAGTATTGTGATGGCTATCCTGATTGGGCCAATAAAGATAACGTCGGGAAAGTTAATCCGATAAAATCTGATGATGGCTGGCATTGGCTCCAGGGAAATACAAAAGTACGAGGCAAATTATTTGGCGGATGTATGGAGGTTTTAGAGATGATGAAGGCAACTGAGTTTTGGCCATTACAAAATTTTTGGAAAAATAAAATTTTTTTTCTCGAGATTTCAGAAAATAAGCCAGCTCTTCATTATGTTGACCACGTATTGAGAAATTATGGAATGCTTGGTGTTTTTGACCGGATAAACGGATTTATTTTTTCTCGAGCAAGAAATTATTCCAACGATGAAAAAGGGGAATTGGAGGAAAAAATAATAGCAATTATTGCAGGGGAATTTAATAGGCCAGATTTACCAGTTGTTACCAATTTCGATGTCGGGCATACGGATCCACAATTAGTGTTGCCGATCGGAGTCAAAATAGAGGTTGACTGTTCGGGTAGAAGAATTAGTTTAGTTGAACCTTGGTTGAGATAATAAAAAAATGCCCGAGAAGATTCTTACTTCCCGGGCAGTTTGTGTGTGGCGGCCGGCGTCCTGTTACGGAGCGAGTCGGTTGACTCCTCGGTACAAGTACGTCGCCTCGCGAACGTTCTTCAGGCCGAGTATCGTCATGAGCATGCGAGTCAAGCCGAAGCCGTACCCGCCGTGCGACGGACACCCGTAGCGGAAGAAGTCCAGGTAGTACTGGATGGGTTCGAGCGCAAGCCCCTTCTCCTTGGCCTGTTCCACGAGGATTGCGTAGCGGTGTTCCCGTTGAGCTCCTGTCGTAACTTCGAGCCCCTTCCAGAGAAGGTCGAAGCTTTTGGTGAGATGGGGTTTGGTTTCGTGTCGCATGTGGTAGAACGGCCGTACTGTGGCCGGATAGTCGGTGACAAAGACGAACTCATGGTTTGTCTTGTTGTGGAAGTGTTGGTGGAGAAGCCTTTCGCCCTCCGGATCCAGGTCACCCTTCTCGCCCCGTTCGATGTGGTGCCCCATTCGCTCGAGAATTTCGTACGCCTCCTTCATGGTGACTCGAGGGAAGGGGATTTTCGGCGCTACCACTTCGACGCCGAATTTGGATTTGATTTCGCCGCCCAACTCGTCTCGCGCCACCTGGAGGGCGTGCTGCAGCCAACGTTCCTCTAGACGCATCACGTCCTCGTGCGACTCGATCCAGGAAATCTCGACGTCGACGCTCGTGAATTCGGTGTCGTGACGGGTGGTGAATGACGGGTTGGCTCGAAATACGGGTCCGATCTCGAACACGCGGTCAAAGCCGGCCGCCATCGCCATCTGCTTGTAGAACTGAGGGCTCTGGGCGAGGTATGCATAGCGGTCGAAGTACGCCACGCGGAAGAGCTCGGCCCCGGATTCACTTGCGCCGCCCATGAACTTCGGGGAGTGGATCTCGATGAACCCCTCCGACCTCCAGAAGGAGCGCATGGCGTGTTCGAGGGCGGTCTGGAGTTTGAAGATGAGCAGGTTGCGCGGAGTACGCAGGTCAAGGAATCTCCAGTCCAGCCGTGCTTCGGGCGGCGAGTTCGCGTTCAGCGGCGGGGGGGAGTCGGCTCTCCCGACAACGGTGATCGATTCAACGACTACCTCGAGCCCGCCGAACTTGATCGCCGGATTCAAAACCACCCTCCCGACAATCTCAATGACGCTCTCGGTGGTAAGGTTGTCGATGAGCGCGGTCATCTCAGGATTTGTCGCCTTTTCGTGAGACGCCTGCGCTCTTCCGGTGTGGTCGCGGATGATGAGAAACTGCATCTGTTTTTGGCTGCGCAATTTCTCCACCCATCCGCAAACCCGAACAGGATTCCCTTCAAGGGAACTGAGTTCCTCGATCAGCGTCCTTTCCATCGTGTCCTCCCTTTGGTTCACTGGCCGTGAACCATGGCTAAGAGCAATTGGTTGCTCTAGTTTGTTGTCAAAGAATTTCGTTTTTAAGCGAGACCCAAAGGTCAGAACACTGTATCATCCATCGGAATATTCGTCAAGGACAAATATATGTTCACTCTTGAGGCAGAGGAGGGAGTTGCAGAAGATATTTAGAAAAGTCGAAATTGTTGGAGAAAAAATAAAAAATAGTTTAAATACTACGTGTTATCGGCGCTCGCTCGGAAATGAAATCTCGATTTCATTTCTCTCACTCGCTTGATAATAAAAAAAAGACCGACGGTTTTCTAGGCGTTTGTCACTTATCGCCATCCGTCGGTTTTTGCTGCCTCCCTCTAATCTCTGGCCAGACCAGTTCTGCTTGCTAGCGGCGATCGGCTTCCCATGACGCTTCGCAGCCTTCACAGGTATCACTGTTGTGTCTTCCACTTTCCATGTGGTTGGGTCCAACGAAGTCGCCAGTGATGACCTCGTCGTCTCTGCTTCGGCAATGCGTAATGAAGGAGACGTGTCCCTCATCCGAGACTGAGACGTCGGTGAAGTTACAAAATGCGTCACCACCAGTTATGTTTGTAGTGTTTTGTCGGAAGTACCAAGTACTTACTCCACCTCCCGTTGTTCCGTCTGTGTAATACAAGTGGAACCTCACGTTCCACTCCCCCGTGATGTCGAAGCAGGATCCGTTGGCACAGTCGCCGCTGTCGTCGGAACAACTGGTGATGAGCCCGAGTCCGAGCACCACCATCGCGATCCCCAAGTACTTACTCATCTTCTAGAACCTCCTTCTTCCCGCCCTCTCGCGGGACAAACGGCGCACCTTGCGCCGCTTTTTCTAATTTAAATCTACGCTATTTTGAGATTTTGTCAAGGTCCACTAACTTTACAAACATTATTTTAAAAAAATGAAATTTTTTTTACGCCCCTTACCCCCAGGGGAGAGGGGATTTTAATTTGACACTCGCCTTTTCTTTGATATACTTAAACTATAATCATTATTTTTTGTATTTATGCTTACTCAAGAGGATTTAAAAAATATTGGCGTAGAATTGGGAAAAGTAATTGAACAAAACATCACCCCGGCTATGGATTCTTTACAAAACCAAATTGAGCACGTCGGAAATCAGATGATCACTAAAGATTATCTTGATGATAAGTTGGAAGAACACCACGGCAACATGATCATTCTAATGCGAAAAGGAGATACGAAACTTTTGCGTTTAGTTGAGTTATTAAAAGAGAAAAATGTTTTGAATGATGAAGAGGCAAAATCGTTGTTGACCATGGAACCCTTCCCCAAATTAGTTTAACAATTTTTTGAGTAAGATTTTTAGTAAAGGACAGTCCAGTTAAGTAAGGACTGTCTTTTTTACCCTGACAAACATTATTAAATTAATTATTAAATCTAAAATTTATGTACGTCTCTAAATGCGACAAGTGTATGAAGGAAATAAAAGATAAAAAAATAACTGTAGATTTTAATCGTTCTATAAGGGTAGATTTGTGCGAAAGATGTGGCGAGCCGGTTATTTTATTTTTAAAGAAATCAAAATTGTTGGAGAATAAGTAAATTTTTTAAATAAAAAAAGACCGACGGTTTTTTAGGCGTTTGTCACTTGTCGCCATCCGTCGGTTTTTGCTACCTCCTTCTAATCTCTGGCCAGACCTATGTCTGGTTTCGTCTCTACGGGCAGCCGGTGAACCAAGTACCCGAAGCACCTCCATCCTCGTACCACGTTCCCGACATGTATGGGGCGGGGGTGGATGTATAGGTGCCGATTAGGGTTCGGTCAACGATAGCGCAGTCTCGTAGGAGGGAGACAGCGCCGGCTTCGTTGATATCGCCAGTGTAGTTGCAGACGTCGCCCGACTCTCCGTATGTGATAGAGCAGTCGGTTTGCTCGAGCCACACATTGAAGCGTTCCACTACTCCTGTTGCACCGTCACGATATGCAAGACACCATGTACCGCCGATGAACGGGCACTCTGGACAGATCAAGTCCTCGTCCGTCAGGCCGTCGCAGTCGTCATCCAGGTCGTTGCAGATTTCGACGGGCGGCGGGCATACCCCCCAGGCGCATGCTGAAGAACATAATTGCGTCGATGAGGACCCACAGCTCGTCGTGCACGCTCTCATCATCCCCGTTCGGCATTCGAAATCCTCGTCAGTCGAGCCATCGCAGTCATCGTCCAATTCGTTGCAAACCTCCATGGGTTCGAGTATTACCGTGACGGTATCGGCGGCAGTCCAGCCCGCTCGATCGGTCGCTTCGGCCTCGATTGCGACATTGGTGTCGCACTCCGCTGCCTCAGGGAAGTCGAGCGGCCACTCGAATGGCGCTTCGCTGTCTGTGAACGATCGCGACAGGCCGCCGGTTGCCGTGAAGACCACGCTTGCTACCGACAGGTTGTCGGTTGCGTTGGCGGTGACGACCCGCGTACCGGAAACCGTCTCGCCGTCTGACGGAGCCGTGATGGTGATCGTCGGCGGTGTCCGGTCGACGTCCACTTCGAGTGAGGTCTCCGCACTTTGCTGGTCCGCCGTATCCGTGGCTTCCGCCCGGACGAGGTGCGGGCCCTCCGTGAAGTCGGCCGTGTGCCAGACGCCTTCGAAGGGCGTCGTGACGTCTTCCCAAATCATGCCGGCATCCACGAACACGCGTACGCGAATGACGCCGATGTCGTCTGATGCGTTCACGCGCACCGTGATGTCGCCGTAGACGTAGCTGCCGTCCGCGGGTTCCACGATCACGGCTGTTGGCAAATTGTCGCAGGCGCCTCCGGCGTTTTCCACGGTAACGCTCACCGTGTGCCGCGCTTCCTGTCCGCCGATGTCTCGGGCTGTGGCAGTGAGGACGTGTTCTCCGTCCGTGAGGCCCGTGGTGTTCCACTCCGCTTGGTAGGGAGCGTTCGTGTCGGTTCCGAGAGAGACGTGGTCAACTTGAAACTCCACTTCGGCGATGTCGTCTTCTCCCGTGGCCGTTGCTTCGACGTTCAGCATTCCGCAAACGCTCGCGCCCGCAGTGGGGTAGACGATGCGGACGCGCGGGGGACAGTCGGTCGCCGTACGGCACTCGGCGCGGACGTCGACTTCGACGGTCACTGATGCGGTCTGCTCGGCGATGTCCGTCACGCGAGCCGTGAGGGTATGGTTACCGCTCACGATTCCGCTTGTGTCCCACGACGAGGTGTACGGTTCCTCGGTCAACGTTGCGAAGGTCACGCCATCCACATCCAAGGTCGCCTCGCGGATACCGCAGCGATCGACGACCGAGATCTCCACCGTCTGGTTCCCGGTCACTTCCGCGCCGTCCGTCGGCCGAACGAAGGCGACAACCGGCGCCGGGTCGTCGGAACTGCAGGACGATCCGTCCGCCTCGCCGTCGACATCCCCGACGGTCGTGTCCTGGTCCGTGCCGCCACCGTCGTCCGAACAGCTGGCGAAGAGTCCGAGCACGAGCGCCATCGCGATCCCCAAGTACTTCGTCATTTCCCGACCCTCCTTCTTCCCGCCCTCTCGCGGGATAAACGACGCACCCTGCGCCGCTTTTTCTAATTTAAATCTACGCTATTTTGAGATTTTGTCAAGGATTGTTGCGTTCATCTACCAATTGATCTTTAAGTCGTAGCCATTGATTTTTAATGTTTATTTAATTAAGATGAAACTAGATGATCCTGGTGAGAGAAGTGTTCCTTAACAAAATCTCCGGGGGTGTGTCTCTGGAGTACAGCCCGATAAGGGCAGGAGGAGATCATGGGCAAGGTAAAGGTCGTGGAAATGGTCGTTGCACTTGTTGTGCTCGGCGTACTTTTCGGCTGCGGGAATGATAGCAACGAGCGCTGCTACGCGACAAGCGAATGCGCTTCGGGCTACACTTGTGAGAACGGTTTCTGTCGGGAGGGGAGTCACGGCTCGGAGAGGATGGCGAGTTCTGGCGGCAATCAGCCGCCCACCTGCTATTGGACCGGGGCCACCTCCTACGTCACGATGTCGCAGAACTACCTCCAGTGGAGTTGTCTCGATCCGGAAAGCGACGTCATCGCAAGTTGCTTGGTTGGGCTTGATGGTCCGCCAAGCATCGCCTACTCTCGCTTCGACTACTTCTGGCGAGATTTTCTGCCGGGGGTTCACACCTTCAAGGTCACCTGTCGAGACGCGAGAGGCGCTTTGCGCCGAGGCAACATTTTTCAATTTCGCTGAATGTAAAACTTGGCGGTGTTTTCTAGACGAAGTTCGAACATTTTTTGACGAAAATCCTGAATAAGGAATTTTGCCTTTTTATTCAGCTCGGGCGGGCTAAAGAATAAGAAACAAAAGAAAACGATAAAGGAATAACGCTTGTCCCACCATCCAATGTGCGCGTTATGTCAGAGGCATTCCCTAATTTTTGTTGACTAAATACTAAAAATTTTATATGCTAACAAGCAGTTATATAATTTTCTGTATCCATACTAACTATAATAGTAAAACTATATGAATATGTCTAAAGAAGAATCCATAATTGGAGACAATATAAAGAAATACCGAAACAAACTCGGTATTTCTCAAGATGTTTTATCTAAAAAAGCAAACCTAGCCTTTCATACAATCGCTAAGATCGAGGCTGGCTCTACCCCGAATCCTACTATTAATACAGTCAAAAAAATTGTAGACGTTCTTGGTGTTTCGCTTGATGACTTAATGAAATAAGGGTTTTACTAATTTTAAAACCATGAATATTAAGAAGGTTTTACCGTCAAAATTCGATAAAAGCAAATTAATGGGGATTATAGTTTCAGTTAATCTCTTTGCTTGTGTGTGTTTGTATAATTCAATTAAACAACAGTATTAAACCTAAATCTATGAATTGTAGCCAAACACAAAATAATGAAGAATCAGCATTTTTTTTGCCATTAGGTAATATAAAAAAAGAAATTAATAGTAGTATTCCGTTCGTTTTAATTTTAAACGGAACTTCAAGTGCAGGTAAAAGTTGTATCTCTGATATTTTGCTGGAAAAAATTAATACACTGAACATATTTTCCCTAAGCATCGATACTTTTGTTAATATGTTGCCAGAACGTCTTGTTGGAGAGACAGAAGAATCCTCCGCTGGTTTCCAGTTCTATTTAAAAAGAGGCGCACTTAATATAAGGGTAGGCAAGCAGGGTGATCGGATAATCCAGCAGATGCATAATGTCGCCGAAAGTTTACTGCGGTCTGGATCCAACATCATAATCGACCACGTTGTTCTTACTAAGTCTTGGGCAGACGAGTTAGAAAATTTGCGTAAAACCGGTGCGAAAATAATTTACGTATTAATTACTTGTGGTATTGAAGAATTGAAAAGACGGGAGAATTCCCGAGGCGATCGCCGTATCGGTCTAGCTGATGGGTTAAAACACGTTGAAGATAAGATTCAGCATTATGATCTTGTGGTCGACACCACATCGTGCTCGTTAAACGAGGCATCAGAAATGATTTTGCAATATTTGGCTTTCGAAAAATCAAGTCAACACAATATCAAATTATGACACAAAGAAAATACGATGGTCGTATAAAAGAAATCCTGTCAGTGATTCACGAGCATACAGGAATAGCGATTAAAATGAGCCAACTAAGCTTGTCTTATGGGGAATTGTTCGAACGTATAACTAAGATTTCCAGTTTTTTACAAAAGCGTGTGGAGAAAGGTTCCGTTATTGCAATAATCAATAAGTCATCCTGGGAGACAAGCGCTTGTTTTTTTGCAGTGATTGATTCTGGGTGTGTTGCACTATTGATCGATGCAAACTGGTCGCCAGAGTGGATTGATATTGTTTTAAAAGATGCCCAGCCAGCTTTGATACTTAGTGCAAATAAGGATTTTCTAACCGATTGTGTGCATGAACCTGTTTCCGGCCTTTACGCGAGTGGTCAACTAGAAACTTCTCTACGCCTTAGCAAGGATGCTTCTTATCTTATTTATACCTCTGGTACAAGCGGAAAGCCAAAAGGTGCAATTAATTCTATACAAGGTCTAACAAATTTATTTACTGCGGTCCAACAAATTTTTTCGTTGCAGCCATCGGATACGGTACTACAGTTTTCTTCTCCATCATTCGATGCTTGGGTCTGGGAGGTATGCTTAGCCTTTTCTTCTGGAGCATCCCTTGCAATCCCAAAAGTTGGTGGGCGTTTGCCCGGCAATGGTCTTGAAAAGTTTATAAAACAACAATCGGTCACGGTTGCAACATTGACCCCGTCAGTGCTGTACCACTGCAAAGAAGACGATTTTGTCGGTGTTCATACACTTATTACTGCCGGGGAACGTTGCCCCAAAGATTTGGCTAAAAAATGGTTAAATGGCCGACGGTTATTTAATGCTTATGGTCCAAGTGAAGCAGCTGTTTGCGCTACCGTTTATCGTGTTGTAAATGATGAGTATTTACCACCAATCGGTAATCCTATTCCTGGAGTTGATGTCTGGTTGGAAGATGAGTGTGGACAGCGTATAAAATTAGAAGGTCGAGGGGAAATCATTATTAGCGGCAAAAGTGTTGGTCTTGGGTATTTAAATCGTCCAGAGCTCACTGCTGAGAAGTTTATAAATAATCCAGTAGTATTTCGGACTGGAGATAGTGCAAATAGAGATTCAAACGGCGTTCTTCATTATGATGGACGTTTAGATCGTCAGGTAAAAGTAAACGGGGTACGAATAGAATTAGAAAATGTTGAAAATTTATTAGAACAAAATGAACATGTTTTGCGTGCATTCGCAACAGTTGATAAAGAAGATTCTATAGAGGCAAAGCTTGTTGCTTTTGTGCTTTCTAAGCCCGATATATTACATAACGAATTACGAAATGCTTTAATAAAATTCTCGCGTCGCAATCTACCAGCACAAACAAGCCCAATAATTATATTTGTTCAGGATCTACCTCTTAGAGGTAGTGGGAAAGTCGATCTTCGTTTTCTTGTTGCAAAATATCTTCATGACACTATACCAAATTCTAGCGGAGACCTTTGTCAGACGATTTGCAATATATTTCAATCGTGTTTGGGTATGAAAAATATTTCTCTGAGCGATGATTTCTTTTTTCTTGGTGGAAACTCGTTAGATATGATGCAGTGTGTGGCGGAAATTGAAAATAAAGTTGGATCCAGCATACCAATATCCTTGGCGATGAGAAATAGTACGCCAAAAAATATGGCAAATGCTATTATAATGTATCAAAAACATAATAAGGTAGAAGAAGATCCTCCTATTATGATGAAAGATGTTCCTAAATTAAAGTTTCCCCCGATAAAAAAAACTACGCGAACAAATGGAAATGTTTTCATTACCGGCACCACAGGATTGCTTGGTGCGTATGTGGTTCATGAACTTCTTGAGAGAACTGCGGATACTGTCATGTATTGCCTTGTACGCGCGCCTGACGATTCCAAAGCACTTGAACGTCTTAAAACCAATTTAGAAAAACATCGGTTTTGGAAACCTTCTTATGAGAGTAGGATAGTGTGTCTGGCTGGAAATCTTGGCGATTCAAATTTCGGCCTATCAAAAAAAATATATTCTACGGTTAAAGAAAATATTGGATTCGTATATCATATAGCATCTAATGTTAACTGGGTTTTCAGCTATTCTGCTTTAGAGTCAGCAAATGTGGATGGTACGAAACACGCGATTCTATTGTGCTGTGATAGCGGTGCGAAATTAGTATACGTATCTTCAATAGGAGTCCATTTCTCCAGTGATTGGCATTCGACTGCACAATTTAAGGAGTCGGCTATTCCTCAAGTTGGCGATCAGCTCCTAGGGTATCTTCGTTCAAAATGGGTCTCTGAACAACTTATTCATTCTGCAATTGAACATGGTGTTCTGTCCTATGTTTTCAGGCCGCCATTTATCTGCGGTGGAAGTGATTCGACGGAGCTTTTATCAAGGAATGATTTTTTGCTGAATAAAATTCAAGCGTGTATTGAGCTCGGCTGCATGCCGTTCCAAGGTTTTTTCCTCGATATTTATCCGGCTGATTTATTGGCTTCTGGCATCGTATCTGTCTCCTTACAGGAACGCTACGCAAATCAGGTGTTTCAATTTACTAATCCAAAAAAACTCGCTTGGCATGAGATTTCTGCTATTCTTAAACAGCATGGACATAGATTGCGCGTGGTAGACTACAAAGAATGGATTGATAAAGTTGTCTCAAAACCAAACCCGCTCACGCCACATTTGGCTTACATAAAGCCAGCTATCAGCAATACCAGGTCGATATATGAGCATCACCATGGAGATTGGCCTAAAGTAGTAGATGTTAATGTATCGTCGGCAATTAAAGATCGTGAGCAACCTCCGTCCGTAGCTGATCTTATTGTTCAATACTTGCCTAAACAAAATCAAATTAAAAATAAAATTATATGAAAAATCTGAGCATTAAGATTCTCAATAAGGTTATAAATGTAAATAATGTTGAAAATTTCAACCAGGAAGCTAATCAGCACAAAGGATTCAATACACTTATTGTGGCTGCTCCTGACATGATTGGGCGGCTCGTCGGGCGCAGGTTGCCATTCCGAGAAGTAAAAGAAAAGACAAAAGTTAGTGTTGGAGTCTGTTCAAGTATTCTTGCTTGGGATGCGGAACAGCTTCCTATAGATGGACTCTCAATAGCCGGTTTCCATACTGGATGGCAAGATATGAATATAGTATCAGACTTGGCTTTGATACGCCCCGTGAGTTGGCATAACCAATCAGTTATCGCAATTGGAGATGTGTATGATAAAGCGGGGAAAATTGTTCCTGTAGCACCTCGCTCGATTTTGCAAGCACAGATAAGGCGGCTTAAAGAAGTAGGATTGATAGCTACGGTTGCAACCGAGTTAGAATTTTACTTGACACCAAATTCCAATGTTGCTAGGCGAGCAATCCGTAAACGCCACGATTATGCTATCGATGGCGTTACAAATAAAATGGAATTCTTTTTTGATGAGCTCCGCAATAATCTGGCTAGCAGCAATATTATGGTCGAGTCTTGGCAATCTGAATGGGGTTTAGGACAATGGGAGGTTAATCTGGCACGTGGCAATCCTATTGATGTTGCGGATTCCCATACTTTATTTAAGCTTGCAGTAAAGGAGTTTGCCGAAAAGCACGGATATAAGGCAAATTTTATGGCCAAGCCAGAAAGTTTCCAAGTTGGTTCATCAGGCCATATTCACATATCTCTGCGCGATAAATCAGGACGTCCGGTTTTATTTGATCATTCAGTGCCTCAGCACATCTCTAAAACCTGCCTTTATGCTATCCGAGGAATTCTACACTATACTCCAGAATGTATGCCATTGTACGCGAGCAATATAAATTCTTATCGACGATTGGCTGCAGGCGAATTCTGCGGACAAGGTCCAAGTTGGGGATTAGACAATCGTACTGTTACATGTAGAGTAATCGCGGACGATGAAGAGTCTGCTCACTTGGAGTTTCGAATTCCGGGTGCAGATGCAAATCCGTATCTCGCTATTGCGGGTGTGTTAGCATCGGTGAGAAAAGGTATTTTAGATCAGCGCGAGCCCAATAAGAAAATAATAGGCAATGCAAGTGTTCAGGTGTCTAAACTGTATCCTATGACCCTAGAATTGGCGACTGAAAATTTCATAAAAAGTTCATGGTCAAAAGACGAATTCGGGGAAGAATTTGTTTCACATTTCGGAGCACATCTAAAGCATGAATTTCAGCAGTTTGGTAGTTCTGTAACAGATTGGGAATTAAAAAGATATGCGGATGTTTAATTTTTATTTTTGCAAAAAGTATGATTACCGTTAACGATGAAAAAGAATGCCGATTATTATGGGAAACCTTTAATTTGAAATCACTGTCTTTTGGAATTACCGGCAGCTTTGAGTTCAGAAAATTTTACTCGTCATTGTTCGGTATGCAGCATTACTTTATTTGCAACGATTTCGATAACCCTTCGTATATTTTGCCTTTGTGCAAAGGTAAAGACGGACTAGACTGGTTTGGAACTAAGGAATTAGAAGATCCCCCTTTTTATTGTCGACCAGATGCCGGTGGTCATTTTTTGGAATCATTAAAAAACTTACATTCGCATTTAGAAATGCGTAACGTCAACGAATTACAGCTTAAAAAAATGCAAGAATGTTCGCTGGTGCAATCGTCAGAGATATGTGGAACAAAGATTGTTGTAAGGGATAATGCTTCGTTATCAGGCAAAGCTCATTGGTCGGAACGGAATCTTCACAGAATGCAGATAGCATTTACAGCTCTTAAACCTGAGTGGTTTTTTCAGGAAAATCCGACAATATCTGAAATTGATTCAGTATTTAATGAAAGTATTAAAATGTTTTCGGCGAGGAATCGTACATCTAAGTTTGAGGATCTCAATAGGCAAAACAAATATCTAAATATTTTCACCTCTGTAATTCCCGGTGTAAAGTCAGTATTGGGAGTATGCAAGGTAAATAACGTAGCAACAATAAAAGTTTTGATCCTACTGTTTGAAAACACTGCTACGGTATCTATAGTAGCTCTAGATGTTAAACACCCCGAAAGCAAAATTATTGCACAATATGGATTTCGTTATGCTATAGCGTCTATTCCAGGTGAACTCCAAAAGGTTTATGGTTGCCAGATTGTGGATTATCAAGGAGGAAGCCATTCGTGGAAGGGGGAAGTTTCTCCGGATTTTCAGTTATTGCAGTATAACGTTAAATTAAATTATGACCATTTTTGATATCATTGCAGATTATTATGACGATTCTATTCTGAACGGTCGCTTTAACCATGATGATGTGGTTAAGCGCCTGGAGCCGTTTATAAAAGAAGCGCCCATATTTATTACTGATCTAGCTTCTGGTACTGGCGGTATGGCAGATGCGCTCCACAGGAAATGGCCGCTTGCCAAAGTGATATGTGAAGAACCTTCTGTTGCAATGATAAAATTACTTAAGGGAAAATTTCCTGACTTTCCTGTCCACTGTACAACCTTGCAAGAAACACAAATAACTTCTCAAGATTTGGTTACTGTTGCGTTTAATTCAATTAATTACATAGAACCCAATCTTCTTTTTTCTGTATTCAAACGGATACATTCAGGAACGCGTGTTGGAGGTGTTTTATATTTTGATGCGTTAACGAAAGAATCTGCGCTCTATATGCTGAATGGAAAGCCCTTTATGGAAAAAGTAACTAAGAGAGGAGAGCTAACGGTTTGTAGTCGCTTAACATCAGAAATACTGTTCCATAGATTCAGTCTTGATAATGGATATTTTGAAGAGCACGCGCAATATATAGTTTCGGAACAAGAATATCTAAGATTGCTTTTAGCTACAAATTTTGAAGTCTTGCACGTTCAGTCTTTACCTGGAACTTTACGGACTGAGTTTGTTTGCAAATCGGTGAATAAAAACATTTATAAAATATAAAGCTGATATGTCGATACCCCAATACATAAAAAATATTTCGCTGGATGTATTCGGTAAAACTAACGATCACAACAAAATAGATTTATGGAAAGTAAACATCGGTGATATTGAAGGTGATATGCAGAGCATCCCAGAAATTTTATCTGACGATGAGGTAGACAGGGCGAGTAAGTATCGCTTAAATAGTGATAAAGTAAATTTTATTATATCGAGGACGATTTTAAAAATAATATTATCGTCATATTTAGAAAAACATCCGAAAGATATAGTTTTTTCATATACAAATACCTTAAAACCAGTATTAAATATGCAAGGTAGAAATCGCATATGTTTTAATGTGTCGCATTCGAATGGATTAATTTTGTACGCTGTTAGTCGTGGTGATGAGGTTGGGATTGATGTGGAGTACATACCGTCCATATTAAACTGTGACATGTTGGTAAAAAGTTTCTTTTCGTCAGGTGAGCGCGAGTATCTGAGTTTAGTGCCGCAAGAGAAAAGGCAAAAAGAATTTACGAAAATATGGGTGACTAAAGAGGCGTATCTTAAAGCTACGGCTAAGGGCATGTCGGGCATAAAAGGCGTAGAGGTAATAATTAAAAAAAATAAACCGTCAATGTTGGAGTGTGGGGGAGGGGGTGGAAGTTCAGATAAATGGAAAATACATCAGTTTGAGCCCGAAAAAGGTTATGTTGCAAGTATTGTTTATAAGTAGTAAAGAATACTTTATTAGGATATGTAGAATGGATTAGTCGGGTCTAATTGATACAGCATGCACGATTTAAAAAATTTAGCTGATTGACAAAAATTTTCATATTCACTAACATATAACTCATAGAGATTGTTGCGACTACCAATCGCAAGTCATTAGATTAATGACTCTTGGGACTAATCTTAAAAAAAGAAAAAAGTTGGGTGGAACCGCGAACCAGACTCACCCCGACAAAAAGTGAAAGTATTCGTTTTTTGTCGGGGCGATTTTATTTTATTAGTTAGTTTAAAAACATGGAAACAGAAAAAATATATAAAATTAGGCACTCACTCTCCCATCTTTTAGCCGGGGCAGTTTTGAGTTTTTATCCAGACGTCAAACTGGCGATTGGCCCCGCTATTGACAATGGCTTTTATTATGATTTTGAATTTAGCGTACCTATTAGTGATAAAGATTTAGGAAAGATAGAACAAAAAATGCGTGAGCTCTTAAAAAAATGGTCAGTTTTTGAAAAAAAAGAAATTACTATAGATGAAGCTAAAATTTTTTTTGCTAATAATCCCTATAAACTAGAATTAATTGCCGATATTAAAAAAGAAGGCGACAGGCCAACTATTTACATTTCTGGTGACTTTACTGACCTTTGTGCTGGGCCACACGTAAACACCACTAAAGATATTCCATCGGGCGGATTCAAATTAGAGAGAATTGCCGGTGCTTATTGGCGCGGAAATGAGAACAATAAGATGCTCTCTCGTATTTATGGTTTGGCTTTTGAATCTAAAGAAGCATTGGTGGCTTACGAATTACAACAAGAAGAAGCCAGAAAAAGAGATCATAGAAAAATTGGTAAGGAATTAAAACTTTTTACTATTTCTGACTTAGTTGGTGCTGGTCTACCACTTCTCCAGCCGAAAGGAATGATTATAAGAGAAGCGATTGAGGATTACCTCTGGGAGCTCAATAAAGCAAAAGGTTATGAGCGCGTTTGGACACCACATATTACTAAAATAGGTTTATATGAAACCTCTGGTCACGCGGCTAAATTTGGTGAGGAACTTTTTCGTGTCAAAGGTGGCGATGAAGAGTTTTTTATGAAGCCCATGAACTGTCCACACCACATGCAGATATTCTGCGATAATCAGTTTTCTTACCGCGATATGCCAGTCCGCTATTTTGAACCAGCCACTGTTTATAGATACGAAAAAGCAGGACAGCTTTCTGGTCTAGCTAGAGTACGAGCTATAACCCAAGATGACGGACACTTGTTTTGCCGAGTATCACAAATCGATGAAGAAGTGAGTATTATTGTGGGGATAATCAAGAAATTCTATACCACCATGAATATGCTAAATGGTTACTGGGTCAGGCTCTCTGTTCGAGGTGATGATAGAAGTAAGTATCTAGGTGGCGATGAAGTTTGGGAAAAAGCGGAAACGGCCTTGGAAAAAGCGGCCAAAGAAAATGAATTGAATTACAAGAGAGTAGAAGGAGAAGCAGCTTTTTATGGACCTAAGCTGGATTTTATGTTCCATGATGCCATTGGCCGAGAATGGCAATTAGCTACTATCCAATGTGATTTCAATTTACCGGAAAGATTTGATCTTAGTTTTACTAATGAAAAAGGTGAGAAAGAAAGACCAGTAGTTATTCACCGTGCCATATCAGGCTCACTAGAAAGATTTATGGCTATGGTGATAGAACATTTTGCTGGTAATTTTCCAATTTGGATGTCTCCAACTCAGATTAAAATAATTCCAGTTAGAGAAAATCATAATGACTATGCTAAAAAAATTGCGGATGAATTAAAAGTTCGTAATATCAGAGTAGATCTTGATAATAGTGACGAAGGTATGGGTAAAAAAATCCACTCTGGTAAGGTGAATAAAGTCCCTTATATGCTAGTTATTGGTGATAAAGAAATGGAGTCCGGTGAACTTACTCTAGAAATCCGTGATGGTGCTAAGCAAGAAAAAATTAGTTTAGAAAATCTTAAAAAGAAACTTGAAAATGAAATAAAGGATAGGAGCTAGAAATTAAGGGGTATCCGCCTCAAGAAAAAAATTTTGAATTTCCACTCGGGTTTAAGATATTAAGTTTTATTTTGGGCATTTTGGCAATTTCGCTATTGGCCGTTTTTCTTATCCTGATTATTTTCGATTTTGCATTGTAGGAATTTATTTTTGGTTTTATATCTTGTGCTATTTGTTGAGATAACACCTTATTCCCGAAGTCGGTCTTCGGGGATTTTTATTTATTGACGGCTTCTGAGTGGGGTTCTACACTGAGGGTAGTGTTGATTAACCAGGAGGTTTCAACGCTGCCCTCTTTTTTAAATTTATTTTTCTTGTAAATAAAATATGGGACGAGAAAAAGCGACAAAAGAAAAAAGAATGTTGGATGCAATAAATTGGGCTAAAGCAGATAATCCTGATATACATTACGAATTTTGGGAAAAACTTTTAGCAAAAGAAGGAATTAAAGATAAACTTTTTACTTTAGTCGGAATGACTGATGAAGGTTGGGGATGGTTTGTTATTGACGGAAAAATTTATGAAGCGCCCGGCGAAGAAGCAGCTAAAAAAGCAGAGGCTGTCATTAACCAAACGATGGGCTATATTGTCACTGAAGATGGTAAGATGTACCATTATCTTCTTTATTTTGACAAAGATAAAAATGAGATAAGATTAGGTAGACCCGAGGGTATAAACTCTTTCAAAGAGGTCTCTCAAAAAGAGATCGAAGAATTAGAACATTTTTCCCCAGGAAGTTATTGTTTTGCTTTGCGGACGCTTGGCAAAGATAGCCGTTATAAAGAAGTCATGGCCCATCTCCTAAAAGAGCAAAGTATTGAAAGACCTTTTGCTTATGTACATCATCAAGGGCCACCTGAAGTTGAAAAGAGAAAGTCTCCGGAAGGAGTTTGGCTTGATGTGTTTGACTTGCATTTTCCGGGTGGAATAGTTCTTCGGGCAGAATTATTGTGGAATAAAGAGAAGAACGACTATGAAATAAAGATTTTAAAAAGATTTACAGAGAAAGATTGGAAAACAGGAGAGGAGATAGCAGTGATAGAGGCAAAAGAGGAAGAAAAAATTCCCCCGAAACTTAGACCAATTGTAAAACAAATGTGGACAGAAATTTCAATGGAGGACTTATTTGAGCTGATAGAAATTTTAGCATTAAAAGATCGTTTAGGGGGCGGCATGACTCAAGTAACAATGCCTATCCCCGAAAAACTAAAGTCGTTGAAGCCGCTTTATGAACAAATTGAGAAGTTATCAATCGCAGAGTACGAAAAATTAATGGAAATTACAGAGAAAGAATTATTTGATTTTGTTGAGCCGGTAACCGAGCCGACGGGAACCGCGACTACGTTTCAGAAAGAATTAGTAAAACGCGTTTTGGAGCGAGAAATAAAAGAATGGGAAGAAAAGAAAAAATAAAATTTTTAAATAAAAATTCTCCGGAGCTTAACTTCGGGGATTTTTAGTTGACGGCTTCTGAGCGAGGATCTAAACTAGGGGTAGTGTTGATGGCAAGGATAAAACAAGGACAAAGTTTTTAAAAATAAAAAAATGAAAAGAGTAAGAGCCGTGATAATCGAGAGTGGTAAAGTTCTAACAATTAAAAGAACTAAACTCGGCGATATCTATTGGGTCATGCCTGGCGGCGGGGTAGAGGACGGGGAAACCGACGGACAAGCATTGGTCAGAGAAATTAAAGAAGAACTGGGTTTAGATGTTAAGGTGGGAAAGATTATTTTGGAAATAGATTCAAAACATCCCGATTTGGCAGGCCAAAAGGAATATTTTTATCTTTGTACTATTTTAGGAGGGGAGATGGGGTCTGGCCGAGGACCAGAGTTTGATAAAAATACTTCTTATGTGGGAAAATTTGATATTGAATGGTTGGATATTAAAGATTTAAAAAATTTTGATTTAAAGCCGGGAGATATTAAAGATTTAATTAAAACAAAGTTAGTTTAGATAAATTTTTGTATTTAGTGCATTCCCGAAGTCAAACTTCGGGTTTTTTTGTATGTAATGCAAACAACGTAAAAAACACGATCTATTGCTTTTTAGTTTCTATTTAATTAAGATAAAAATAGAGGACACCGATGATGCTTACCCACTCCGCTAACACCAAAGGAAAACAAATGATTGAGAACATTTACTACAACCGATGCCGCATCAAACGCGTCCGCGTGATTGCGACAGAGCCAAACATTACCTACGAATGCGACAGCCTGCCGCAGCCCTTTGAGGTTTTCACGCCCTCGGTTGGGCGGGATTTTCTCAACTCGGATTTCGCCGAGTTCGAGTGGATGGTTCGGTTTTCCACTTCCGGCCAACCCACAAGAACTGACCTGCGGGAGAAGACTGTTGTCTTCCGCAAGGAGTACGCCGAGATTCAGCCGACTCTTACAAGAGGCGCGGGCCAGATAGTAGCGTTCTTGCCTGGCAAGTATCAGGATGAGAACGATCTCGTCGTCGACATCGGGCCAGGTGGTCCTTTCTACGTTTTCGCCCTGAACCGCGACCTCACGTTGAAGATCGGCGACTGGGTTGAACTTGAGCCACGGCATCCCGGAGGCCCTCCCGACCTGCCTTTGATGTCGGCTATCTCTCAGGCTACTCGTGTCATCAAAAACCCCAAGGACTAACGGAGGGAACCGAGGGGGTTATTTCGACTTCACTAAGAGAAGAGCTCACACCCGTGGGCTCATTTTTTTATCTATTTCCTCCGCGTCATGGCGGGAGTATTTCCGATATTGTGGATAACTATAATTTTACTTTATAATTAAATAAATTCTGGCCATAGTTTGACGAAGATTTTTGTGCTATAATAGATAGAAAGAATAAGCGACAGCAGGGAAAAAGAAAAAATCCCTTTTTTCGCTTTATAAAATATCTCCGAAATTTTTTAGAAATTTAAATTTTTATGGGTGATATACTCGCACAAGTCCTAACTTGGATCATGGGTGTTTTTATCGCTCTCTTCGGTGAGTTGCTCTTGTTTTTAGTTGAACAATTGATTGAGATTGCGACTTACAATAAATTTGTCAATTCCACGGCGGTAGTTAACGGCTGGGTTATTGTCCGCGATCTTTGCAACATGTTTTTTGTCGTCGTTCTTTTGGCGATTGCCATTGCCACAATTTTAAAGATTGAGATGTACCACTACAAGAAATTGCTGGGCCGGCTTGTCATCATGGCGATTGTCATCAATTTCAGTAAAACGATTGCCGGTATCATTATTGATTTTTCCCAGGTTTTAACTTTGACTTTTGTAAATGGTTTCAAGGCCGCGGCCGGAGGAAATTTTGTGCAGGCCCTGGGACTCGACAAGATCATGGCTCTAGAACCAGGACGAGACGATATAACCGCCTGGCAAATAGCCGGATCTTACGCTCTCGCCCTGATTATGCTTATTGTTTCCTGCGTGGTTGTTGGGACAATGCTCGCCGTGTTTTTAATCAGAATGGTCATGCTTTGGATTTTGATTGTTCTTTCGCCTTTGGCTTTTTTCTTAACCACTTTTCCTCAAGGACAAAAATACGCGAGCCAATGGTGGTCTCAATTTGGAAATTACGTTTTGGTCGGTCCGGTCATGGCTTTTTTCCTTTGGCTTTCTTTGATTTCCGTTTCCACCTTGGGTCCGAATGACAGGCCAGACCCGCTCGGAGGAAGCGCGGAGTTACAAAAAATTGGTATTACCGAAATTGGCGGCAAGGATGCCATGCAGGCGTTTATTATCGCGATCGGCATGTTGGTTGGTAGTTTAGTTATCACTCAGCAAATGGGAATCATGGGATCATCTTTGGCCGGTTCAGCGGTGGCGGGGATGAAAAAGGTGGGAATGGCCGCGGTAAGAAAACCAGTTGCTTGGGCTGGTAAAAAAGCAGGCAAATATTATAACAGGGGAGCAGACATTGCTTATGGCAGGACGGGTATTGCCCTGCCTGGATCAAAACTTAGGACGGAAATGAAAGAGGAAAGAGAAAAAACTTTGCATCGGGACAGACTGTATGCAGGGCAGGCAAAATCGGCTGACAGGGTAGCGGGAGGAAGGGTGGGCATTATGATGGCGGCGGCAACTTTGATGGATCCGGGTTTGGCAAGAAAAATGGGAACATTGGGTGTTTTAAAAATGGCGGTGGGAGCAGATAAATCTAAGGCATCAATGGAGCGGTATGCTACATTACAAAAAAGGAAAGCAGACATGCAAAGATTAGGAGAAGATCCGGAGGGCGCCTACCGAGATATTTTGAGCCGTGATCAGAAGGGGGAGTTCTCTTCAGCGGAAACTAAAGAAAAGCAGGCAAAGGATTTACGAGAAAAAAATAAAGGGAAGTTTGGTGAACTTGAAAATTTAGAGGGTCAGGAGAAAACTTTAGAAGGCGAGATCGGCGGAATGGCGGACGCGGCCAGTTTAGAGGCATCAGTTACATCTTTACAGGAAGCCGAGAAGGCTGCGGCAGCAACGCTGGACAAATTAGCAGAAGACACTAGGCGTTATTACGAGGAGATGTCTAAGGAAGACATTCTTAAAGAAATACCTGATGCGGAAGCCCAAATAGACGCGCAAGTTGACAAGGAACGTGCAATAAGAGAATCGGAATGTGCTACTAACCCCAGATTTAGTGAAGAAATTGACAAAGAAATAAGAGCGGCTGGCTTTCAGCCTTTTACTCCAGAAGCTGATGCATTGATGAAAGCTAGAGACGGGCTGATGGCCGAGGCGGGTGTAGTGGCTAATTATAGACAGAGTAAAAAAACAAGTTTAGACAAACAGGGGGTAGAAACTGAAGATAAACTTCGCGGATTAGCTCGAGAGAGGCAGGATAAAGAAACAGAGTTAGTCGGGAGAAAGGACAAGGAAAAACAGTTGGGCGAGATAAAAGTTAAATTAGGAGATTTAAGAGTGGATGAAGCCGTTAAAAAAACCATAAAACTTGAGGTAGAGGCAAAAGCGCACAGGGGAAAAGTGGAAGAGTTAAAGACGAATTCAAAGTTGGAGGGAAATGCGTTTGCGGCAAAGGCAAGAGAACATTTCACTAAACTGGCTAGCGCGGCGTCTTTTGTTGATGCTGCTTCGTTTGTGTCCACTACTGAAGGGCAGACATTACTGAGAAAAATTCAAGATAGGGCTAAGAGGGAGTTGACTGAAGAATTGGGACGTGAGCCGACAGACGATGAGGTTAAACAGAAAAGAGCAGATGTTATGAAGAAAATGGCAGCCACCTCAGCGTAGAAATTTAAAAATTTGTTAAATTTATAAAATATGTCACCAAACGGTAAAATGCCAACACTAGAAGCAGGGGGAACTGCACCAGAGGAGGCCGCGGAATTGGAGCCGACTCCGACTCCCGAAACGTCAGAACCCGTCGAAGCATCTGAGGCGCCGACAACGGCCGCGCCGGCGGGTTTTGATTGGGAAGCAGAATTAGATAAATTGCCGCCGGAAAAACGATGGGAGTTTTTGGTCCAAATGGAAAATCAGGCAAAAGCGCTTCTAAAATTGAGTGAAGAGGAACGGAGAGCGGCAGTAGCGGCGCGGAGAGAGGAGAGAGAAAAACTGGAAGCGAAATTGGATCTTTTGGATTTGAGCCCCGAAGAAAGAAAAGCAAGGTTAGAAGAAGTTAAGACACAAGTTGAGGGAATAGAGGAAGAAATAGTGCAAATTCGGCGGGAAACGGGCAGTTATTTTGTAACCATTAGGGCCGAAGCGGAACGAAGAAGAAGGGCGGCCGAAGCGGAAGAGTTGAAAGAATTAATGACTGAAAATTCAGACGAACTTATAGATCTTTTTATTGGTGCCTTGAAAGAAAAAAACCCGGCACGTTGCGCGGCCATTTTAAGGAAATTAACTGCTGATACAAATGAAAATGAACTTTTAAATCATCTTGGTTACTCGTCAGATATTAGTGGCATGCATAAGTTTACCGCCGAAGTGTTGATCGGCAGGGAGTTGATTAAAAAGCCGGACGGCGAATTTGAATTAGGTGGAAAGATAAGTAAAATTCCCGGGACTGATTGGAAGCCGCTTGGGTTAGAGCCGCAGACCGCTTTCGCCATAGAAAATGATATTTCTTATGTTGCCGAGGAGAAAAATCATTGGGGCGTGGCGCGCTTGGTTGAACAGCGGTTCGGGCAATTTTATCAGGTTAGTGAAGAAGAGCAGGCCGGAGCCATTACCGCCGAAACGTCAAAATTGAATCTTCAAACAATTTGTCGCCAATTTAACAGATTGGCTTTTGGCGGAGAAATTCCGACTGGCGTACTACGTCCACTTCCAAGAAAATTTAAAATAAGTCGGTCCGGGCTGGGCATGCTTTTAAGATATGGCGGTTTGATGACAAAATTTATGGAAAAAGGTGAATTTGGTACTAACTTGGCCGCCGAATTATATAAACAATTAGACGTTTTGCGGGCGGCCGGCGTTGCGCCGAGTTTTTGTGATGCGTTACAAAAGTATGTCGAGGAAAAAGGAGTTGAGACAATGGCGGGTGAGGCAGTTCGGAAAGCGATGGCAGCGCCTCTGTAGAAGGTGGTGTAATTATCAGTAAACCAGTGGATTAGAAAGTTAGTAAAAAATAATTTGTTGAATTAATTAAGTTATGCCCGAAGAAACAAATCTTCAATTGAGTGATCCGAAAATTTTGGAAGCAATGAAACACTACACCGATCAGGCTGTTCTTTTTGGCGATTCGGAAGCGGCTTATCGGCTGGTGCGGCTTTTGCCTGGGTATATGGCGAAGACACCGGTGGAAAGTCCAGATTTTAAATTGGCTTACGAGGAAATTGTTTTGAGGATGAAATTTATCGCCCTGGATCGTTTAAAAACGGAAGAAATTGCCGAATTGCTGCAAAACAATTTTTCGGTACTTTTTGAATTAGGCGATCTTTTTGAATTGGGAATTTATAATCTTTGGGCAAAAGTAAGAGCAAAATTAGTGGCTGAGCCAATATACACAGAAAGAGATGAGATGAGAAAAAAAATCAGGGAGGCTGTTTTGGCGTCTGAACAGATTTTAACAAAAGAAGGTTTGACTTCGGGTGGGGTAAAAGTGAAGGGAACCGTTAAAAATTGGTTGGCGGATTATAATCATGCGGTCGGCAGCGGGAAAATTGAGACCTTGCAGTTGGTTCAATACGTAACCAATAGCCCGAACACTAAAAGTTTGAGCGCGGAGAGTAAAAAAAGATTAGATTATCTTTTAAAATTTTATGAAAAGATAAAACTTTCTTCGCTGGATTACGACGGAATTGAAGAAACAATGGTTTTTAATATTAATGGCAAGCCGGTTATTTTTAAAGAAGGGGAGATAACAAAACCAAGTCGAGAAGATTTGGAGTGGACGGATCGAGCTGAGGCGGCCTTGAAGACGATTGAGTTAAAAGGAGTTCTTGAAGAGAAATACAAGGGTGATGAGAAAGAAGAGAAGAAAATTGAGGAGGGAAAAGCTAAGATTTCAAAAATAGCAATGGGCGATTTCAAGAAATTAGCTGATTTGCTTTATAAAGCCGTAAATCCCGCGCCAGGCAGGGCGGCAGACAAAATTCGCGTGGAAGTAATTTTGAAAACGTTGGCCGAGAGGGGAGAGTTGGAGAATCTTTTGGAGGATAAGCAATTTAACAAAATGATGGTAGCATATTTTAAAGAAAAAGGCAGAACTACGGATTTGGAAGGATTTATGGTTAATCCGAAAGCATCGCAATACGTGAGCGCTTTTCTACAGCACATTTTAAAAGATAAAATTGAGTTGAGCGAAGATGAATCGGGCCGGATTGGCATGCAATTGTTTAACGCGCTGGCAAAAAAGAGAGGGGATAAAAAATATCAAGGATTGGTTTATTTTGATGCGAGTACCAGTGAGTTTAAATGGAGTAGTTAAAGATAATTTATGTCAGAACGAAAATTTTTAACTTCTGAATCAGTAACTGAGGGGCATCCGGATAAAATCTGCGACCAAATCGCGGATTTGGTTTTGGACGAAATTATGAGTCGCGATCCGGCGGCGAGAGTGGCTTGCGAGGTATTGGCCGGGATGGGATTTATTGTTGTGACCG
>JBAZPI010000005.1:0-30031 GCA_041648305.1 Candidatus Altimarinota bacterium
AATCATGCGTGGACCTTTTTCGGTCGGGTCTTTTTTTACAATCTCGGTTTTGATTTTTACGCAGTCTTTAATCAGTTTTTGCAAAACTGTGTAGTCAAGTTTTAGAATTTTTTCCAGATTTTTTTCGATGAAATTAAAAAGTTTTGGGCTGCGGATTACTCCATATTTTATCGCTTCGGCGAGGCCGTTTCGGATTTCTTTGGTTGCCAATGTTTTTAAGAAGTGCGGATCGATAAATATCGCGGCCGGTTGGTGAAATGTGCCAAACAAATTTTTCCCGGCTTTTAAATTCACTCCTGTTTTGCCGCCGATGGAGCTGTCTATCATCGCGAGGAGGGTTGTTGGGATTTGGATTATCGGAATCCCGCGCATGAAGGTTGATGCGACGAGTCCTGCGATGTCTCCAACCACGCCGCCTCCGAGCGCAATCACGCAGGAAGACCGGTCGAAATTTTTCTCAACCATTTCGTTTGCGATGCGTTCGACGGTTGCGAGGGTCTTGGAGCGTTCACCGTTTGGAAATGAGAAGAGCTCTGCGGTGAAGCCTGCTTTTCGGATTTTCCACATCAATTTTCCGCCGTATAGGCGTTTAACTTTTGAATCTGTTATGATCGCGAAAGAATTGAAAGGCATAGGTTTAGCTTTTTATTTCTTTCATTAACTTTCCGAATTGTTCGGGTGTGAGCGATTGGGCGCCGTCGCTTAACGCTTTGGACGGATTCGGATGCACTTCTATCATAAGTCCGTCCGCTCCGGCTGCGATTGCTGCCTTGCTCATTGGGATGACGAGTTTTGCGTCGCCCGTTCCGTGACTCGGATCTACAATGATCTTGAACGGTGTTTTGCCTTTCAAGTATGGGACGGTTGCTAACGGCAAAGTGTATCTTACGTGTGTTTCGAAGGTTCTTATCCCTCTTTCACACAGAATAATATTTTTATTTCCTTCTGATGAAATGTACTTTGCTGCTTGAAGCCATTCGTCGATTGTTGCGGATATTCCACGTTTGAGTATGATTGTTTTGCGTGTTTTGCCAACTTCTTTAAGTAGCGGAAAATTTTGCATATTTCTTGTGCCTATCTGCAGGACGTCTGCATATTTGCTTACCAATTCAACGTCTTGGGTGGAGAGAACTTCCGTGACGGTTTTCATCCCGTATTTTTTACCGATTTTGTTTAGAATTTTGAGTCCTTTTTCACCGAGGCCCTGAAAGGAGTTTGGCTTTGTGCGCGGTTTGAAAGCTCCTCCACGTAAATATTTTACGCCCATTTTTGATAGTGCCTTTGCTACTAATTCCATTTGTGATTCGGATTCGATTGCGCACGGGCCTGCTATAATTATTGGAGTTTTGGACATGTTTTTTTAATGATTTTTCAGTTGCCGGACGATTATGATATGATCTTACCTGTTTTGTAAAGTTTTAATATGATTATTGATACGCATGCTCATTTGATGTTTAAGCAATTTGACGGAGAAGTTCCTGAAGTTTTGAAGAGGGCGGGGGAGGCAGGAGTCGGGAAAATTATAAATGTTGGGTGTAGTGTGGAAAGTTCTGCGCAAGCTTGCGAGATGGTTTCGACGGGTGCCGAGGTTTCGGGAGGGACGCCTGCGGCGTCTGCCGGAGTTGAGCTTTTTGCTTCGCTTGGATTGCACCCATATGATGTTCTGGATTTGAGCGATGATCTTTTGGATAAATGGGAAAAATTGATCAATGGTCCTTCGGGCAAGAAGATTGTTGCGGTTGGTGAGATCGGACTTGATTACTTTAAGTCGAAAGTTCCGAAAGAAGATCAGAAAATAGGTTTTCGTCGGCAATTGCAGTTCGCTGAAAAAGTTGGTTTGCCGGTTATCGTGCATAATAGGGAGGCGGATGAGGATACTTTCGGGATTTTGCGCGAGTATCCGAAGGTTCGGGCTGTTTTCCATTGCTACGGTTCGTCGTTGGAATTTGCGCGAAAAATTTGGGATTATGGTTATTACACTTCTTTTACGGGGGTGGTTACGTATCCTGGGGCTTCTGTTTTGCGTGAAGTTGTTGCGGAGGCTCCTGATTGGACTATCATGGTTGAGACGGATTGTCCTTTTTTGGCGCCGCAGGTTCACAGGGGGTTGACAAATGAGCCGGCTTTTGTGTTAGATGTTGTACGAGAGATTGCGAAGGTTAGAGGAGTCGGGTTTAAGGAGATTGAGAAGACGCAGGAGAGGAGTGTGAAAGAGTTTTATGGAATTTAAATTGGGATTTAAAAAATGTTTTTATGGAGACAAGGATTTTAGGGGGTGGGGTGGGGGACGGCGGGGGGTCTGATGGGCCTTCTGGTGGGTCTGCTGGTGAAGGAACCGGTGCTTTGGGTGTAATCCCCGATCTTGCGCCGCGTTTTGCTGAAGCTGCTGATTTTTTAACGGGTAGGCTTGGTGAGATTAGAGAGAAAACCAATTCTCAGTTTCCTCAAATGGGTGATAGAACCTTGAGGCTTATTCTGTTGCCGGGTGGTCAGAGATTTTTTGACGCTTTGTGGGGACTTGTTTTGAGGGTTACAAGGATGGCGATGGATGCTGGAATTAATGTTGGTGTTGATGCCGCGATTTTTCATAATTTGTCGTATGAGCGGTTGGCTGATATTTTTTCTGATGAATCTTTTGGTGCGCAATTGAGAAGGGTTGAAGGTTTGTCCGATGGGTTTATTGGGATTGTTGAGAATGTCTTGAGCGAAGGTCCTGTGCGGCGTGATACCGAGGTAGGTATTGCTTACGCTGATACTGTTTCTAGTTTACTGGCTGTCGGCGTGGTGACTACTAGGCCTGAAACTCATGATACTGCTGTCGACGGAGTTGTAACCGATGTGAGCGGTGATTCTATGATAGTTATCCCTGGTGCTGTTAAGCGCAAGGCTGGTGGGACAGGGTCGAGCGATGGGTTGGGCTAGGGAATGGCCGCTGGGCTAGTGCGGGATTAGTGGGCTCGTGATTTTTGTGTAGACCTTTTCGTATGCTTTGGCCATTTTTTTTGCGTCGAACTTTTCTTCGACGGTTTGGAAGGCTTTTTTTGCGAGTTTGTCGCGGAGTGGTTTTGATCTGATGAATTGGTGTATTGCTTCGGCAAGTTTGGTTGGGTTTTCAGGTGGAACCAGTAGTCCGGTTTTATTGTTTTCGATGATTTCGGGGATTCCGCCCGTGCGTGTTGCGATGATTGGAAGGTTTGAAACCATTGCTTCGAGATTTACAAAACCGAATGCTTCGCGGACTGACGGGAGGATGAAGAAGTCTGCGCTTTTCATGAGGTGAGGGATGTTTTTTTGATGGCCTAAAAAGGAGACGCAGTTTTCAAGTTTTAGTTTACGGGTTAGTTTTTCGAATTTTTTGCGATGCGGGCCGTCTCCCGCGATGATGAAGCGGATGTCTTTAGGGAGCAGTTTGTGAATTGCTTGAAGTAAAATGTGAATGCCTTTGCGTTCGTGAAGTTCGGCGACGGTGAGGGCGATGAGTTGTTCGTTTGCGGTGGTTGATGAGTTTTTGTTGAAGCTTAGAAACTGTGATTTCCACCATGTAAGGTCGATGCCGTTGTGGATGACGCGGATTTTGTCTGCGAGGCGCGGGTAAAGTGTTGAGAGGAGTCGCTTGTTGTCGTTTGAAACTGTAATTATTTGTTTTGCGTGTTTGATTAGAAGTTTTTTAAAGAAATTTTTGATGGGATTGATTTTGAATGGATCGTGTTCGGTTATGATTGTTGGGGTTTTTGTTGATTTGCCGGCGAGTAGCGCGAAGCGTCCGCTGGCGGGGTTCCAGAGATGAACGTGAAGGAGGTCAATTTTCTCTTCTTTCAGGATTTTTTTAAGGAGGCGAAGTTGGGCCGGGTCGTTTTTGTGTTTGATTGGAAGGCGAATTGTGCGAATTTCTTCGTTTTCCAGGTTTTTTGCGAGTTTGTCGAGAGTTTCGTATGGCCCTAAGCACACTATCGGATTGAAGCGGCTGCGATCGAGAAATTTTGCGAGCAGGAACATTTGCAGCTCTGCGCCGCCGAAGAGGGGAGTATCTGTGAAGAGGAGGATGTTTTTTGGTGCAGTGGTTGTCATTTGTTTGTAATATATGGGAAAATTGTGCGAATTTGAATAGGTTGTAGGCGGGTGGGGCTTTGCGGCAATTTATGTCAACTGCTAAAAAGACCCCAGTTTTTACAAAATAAGCCGTTTTTTAGTCCGAATGGTTCGTATAAAAAAGTCTGCCCGGGCAGACTTTTGAGCTAATTTTCTGGCTTGAGAAAGCCATTTGTCCCTCGGAAATAACATGATTTGGAATTGTTATACGAACTTAAGAACATATGGGAATTTCAACAGAGCTTACGGATTAGAAAAAAACAGGGGGTCTTTTTAGTCAACTTGAGATTGACTTATTTAAAAAATAGTGTAGAATAACTTTCTATGAAAAATTTGGAACAACAATTCGGATCAGATGCTGCAAGAGATGTTGATGTAGGTCGCAGGAGATTGCTGGGTGGGTTTGCAGGCTTAGCAGGTTTATTGGTATCTAGCAGTACAGCGGCGAAAGTGCTGAAGGTAATTTTGTGCCAAGAAGAGGGTGGGACCGGTTCTTTGATAGATAAAGCATGTAATTATCAGGAAATTGATCCGTGCTATCGTGCAGAATTTCTTAAATCAATGAGAAGCGCGCCGGCATTCGAAGAATTGGCTTTAAAACTTTTGCTTAAAGGTGTGGATTTTTCTGACCGTCGTCTTAATATGCTTTACCCTGGCGCAGGAAGCCATATTGCGTCCGTGATGGTACCTGCAAAATTAATGGAAGCAGGAATTATTGATCAAGCTGAGATTACGTTAACGGATATTGAAGATGAATTTCATGTAACATTGCGCAATTTGAGGCTTTTAACAAAAATTGATCCTAATTTTGAATTACAGGATCCGGAATCTCAACAGGCTTGCGGAACACAAGGAGGAGGAGAAGACGGTGCATGTTTACTGTACAGGAAAAAGCCAATCAAAATTCAGTTTTTAACAAAATGCAGCGGAGAGAAATGGTTTAGGCAGGAAGATCTTGATCGCAGTAATGTTGCGGTTGTTCATGATGCTGGGGAAGTATCTATAAATACGCTTAAAGTGATAGCTCAATTTTTTGAAGCCAAGAAAAAATCTCCTTCTAAAAAATTAGCGATTATTATGGAAGATATGTCGCGTAGTTCTGATCAAGGAGGTTCTACTGGAAGGGCCGAAGATGATAATTTTATGGTGCCGTATGGAAGAGAATTTGATTTGGAACTTATTGGAACATATATGGGCGGCACAGAGCCATATGGTCATCGTCGATCACAATTTATTCCGGGAGTCGTTTGTACTCGTGGGAGGGAACCACAGACGGTTTCTGCTGAACTTGGCGTGCCTGATGATATGGCCGGGTGCGTATTTGAATTTTATCCGGAAATTTTTGGGTTAACTGACGAAGAATTTGGTTTGCTTGCCGATATTGCGATTCTTGCCAAGAATCCGAGAGGTTATACGGTAATGGTGCATGGGGAGCGCGTTAATTGTAGCGGTAATTTGAGATCTGAATCGACGCTTTCTGATATTTTAGAAAAAGGTGGTAAGTTGCTTGATTTCTACGCACATCTTGATAAGGATTTAGCGCGTGGTTTTGCGTGCCGTATTATTCAGTGTCTAATTAATTTTGCTGATAAATATAGCGATCTTACATTGCAGAGTGTTGTTGAAGAAAAAGGTGCACATCGTTTTTTTGATGAATTAAAGGTTTTGTTTCAGAGAATAGGCGAGGTTTTAACGGAAGGAGATATTAACACAGTTCAACCGTCGCTTTCTTTTATTCAAGATTTTTTCAAACGCATAGAGGATGTATATCCAGCTTATATGAGAGAAAGAACGAAGTTCGAAAGAGTGAGAGATGATATTTGCGGTAGCGATGGTTGTGGTGGTAATGATTTTATTGATGACAAAAAAAATAAGAAATTTTATGCTGCGTTTGATAGGGCAGAGGGTGTTTGGGAAAAGGCTGCGTTCGGATCGGCTCTAGACTCAGCTCTAAATAAGACAAAATATGATGCCGTATTGGAACATCATCAAGAGTTGATGGACGGATATGGTGATAAAATTTTTGATGCTGTTAAATTAAAGCATCGTTAAAGCTGGCAAATGTTCTTGAATTTGGGGTTGTTTTCGTTTAAGGTTGTGGGCGTTGAAAAATTGGCTTTTGAGCTTTTGAGCTCAGAGGCTCAAGGACACTCGCTTTCGCTCGTGTCTGGGGTCAGTAGCTCAGTCGGTAGAGCAGTTGCCTCTTAAGCAATTGGTCCCGGGTTCGAGTCCCGGCTGACCCACCAAAATTATTTTGTTGACATCTTTTGTCCTGTGGTGAGATAATTGCGTCCTTTTTGAATTAGGTTTTAATTTTATGAATATGGGAAAAGGAAAGACTGAAGGAGGCAATATGGGTGAGTATTTTGACAGAACCAGAGCGTTAACAGAGTCTGATCCTGGCGATTTACGTGATGATTTGGCCGGAGGAGGAGAGCATCCTCATTATTATTTGCATTACGTGTTACTAAGCGCCATTCATGAGGCTGTTCAGAGAGGGAGGGATTTGACTTTCGAGGACGCTATGGATGTCTTGCAGAGAACTTTCCCTGATAAGAAGGCATACAGGGATAGAAAAAAGACTGCAGCTGCTATTTCACGGATTCCGTTTGTTGGAAGGTCTAGGCCAGAGAGGTTTAGAGCTGGCAGTACGGATGTAATTGTTGCGAGACTTTATAGTTCCGATGTTGATCGAGGGACTGGGAGTATTAATGGTGTTGCTGAAAGGCATTCTAAACTTGCAATGAGTGATTATGCTAGTGATCTAAAATTGTCCGGAATTGAAAAAGGTGTTTTGGATGTCATATTGTTCCAGTACTGGGGAATAAAAATTCCCGAGATAGCTAGTAAAGTTGGATGTTCTGAAGCTGAAGTTATGACTTTTATTGATGATATTAATCGTAAAATAAAAGAATTTATTGCTCTGGCTTCTGGTGACCGCCGAATGGTGTCTTTAAGGATTATTGTTCGCAATGGGGTTGTGGCTTTAGCGGAAAGTAGCGGTTGTTTGGGTGTTCCGTTGCCTAATCCTGACGATGTTAGAAGAAGGATTGCTGGTCTTCTTAGGGAAGCCGGAGTTTTGAAAGAAATTCTTGAAGATATGACAGGGCATGGAGAGTAATACATGTTACCTTATTTTTTCTCATGTTAGACTGTTCCCGAGGCAGTATCCTCTCGAGTTTTTGACAGGAAGTGTGTGACAAAGTAGCGGAAATGGCTTGCGGAAGCCAAAAGAGACTGGTTTTCTCCAGGAGAACCACCTCTTAAGCAATTGGTCCCGGGTTCGAGTCCCGGCTGACCCACCAGATGTTGTAGAAATTGATACAACACTTTTTGATTTGTATTAGTTGAAAAGTTTTTTGTGTTGTGATAAGGATTGACTGTATTTATAATTTTTTCCTATGAAAATAAAGGCACCCGATGAACCAATTTTGTTATCTGAGAGGTCATATAAATGGCTTAGGGATTTGATGAGAAAGAATGAACGAAGAACTCGGTTGAATTCTGTCGAAAAAGAGTTGGTGGCTGGATCCGAATGTTTTTATGAACAATTGAAGTCTAATTTATAATTCAAAATGTCTTCTAACTTGCTTTTCTTTCCCTATAAGGGACAAAAATTACCTAAGGATTTTAAATGTTTGCCAAAAAATGAGCCGTTGGTAGATTTTTTCAATAAATCAGCGGGTAAGTGTGTGAAAAATATTGTTTCTAAAATTTTTATAATTAAAAATGAAGAGGGAGCATTTTTGGGTTACGTAGCTTTGGCTTTAAAAAATATAACAAGAAATGCTCTGAATCCGCCCAAATCTGATGGAATATTTGATCGTCCAGCGCTAGTTATAGGGCAATTGTTGATAGGTGAAAATTTTAGGCGACAAGGTTGCGGAAAGGCTGTGTTAAAATGGGTGATTGCTATTGTGCGTGTAGTGGGGAATTTTGTTCCTCTGAGATTGTTGGTTGTAGAGGCTTTACATGATGATGCAAAAAAATACTATGAAGATAGGGGATTTAAGCCCTTGCCTGGTGATCCTTATACTTTGGTTCTTGATTTGTTGAAGATTTTAGAGGGGAAAGGTTGATTGTTTGGAATAGTGTTTGTTTTCTCTTCTTTGCGAATCCTATGCTTATATTTGTGCCTGTGCTTACGCATGATTTAAATCCTTGGAGTATTTTGTTACTCTGGTTCTTTTTGAATGCTTTGATGCTTTTTTTGATTATATCTTTTGTGTCTAAATTTCGGTTTACCATGCTATACGTGATGTGTGCGCTTGTTAGTGTTATTGTTATTTTTGCTCTTGGGGTGTTCGGCGTTATTATGTTAAGTGCTTTTGGTGGTAATCTGGCTGGGTAATTTTCTTAATTATGTAAGAAAAAAAGCTTTTAAACGCATCGTTGTTATGGTGTAATGATGGTTGTGTTCTGTTTTTTAGTTTTTAACTAAAATTTTATGGAAGGAGTATTCTCATCTGTTTATGCTTTTATAAGTGAGTTTTTTAGGGGTTTATTTTTTTCGATGAATGATCCCGAGTTCGTAACTTTTTTATTAATGTTTCTGATTGTGGATTTTCTGGTTTTTTCTTCTGTTTTGATGAAGTGGAGGTTTAAGGCATTTTTTATCTTTTGGGCAGTTGTTATTGCATTATCTCTTCTTGGTATGTTGTTGAGTTTTGCTAGGCATTGTAGTGGGGAGCAGTGTTTAGGAAACGCTATGTTATTTATGTATTCTTTTATTTTTTTGGTTCCAAATATTTTTATTCCTTTATTCGTACTTCTTTTCTTCAAATTGTTTAAGGTCGATAAGTTTTGGAAGGTGGTTGTGGCGTCTTTGACTTTTGGGTGTGTTGTTTTTGGAATTCTTTTTGGTTTGAAGGTTTTGGCTGACGAAGAGGATGAAAATCTTGTTGTACATGATCAAGTGACTGAAAAAATTGAAGCAACTGACGTGAAGGCTCCGAGCGTTACTCCGATTGATACTTCGGTTGGTGAGGAGGAGGTTGGTGAAGAGGTCGGTGTTGAAGTTGAATCCGAGGCTGTGCAGATAACTCCCGATGAAGAAAATATTGAGTTAATAAAGAAATATTACGGAGAGCTCTGGGTTGATGAGCTTGAAGAAGCTTATGCGATGAAGTATGAGCCGAAGGAAAGTTTTAAAACTTTCGAAGGCTGGTATAAGAATACTCTTTATGCTGCTCCTAGTGATTTTGAAGGTTTAGGGGAGAATAAATACAGTTTTGTAGTTGATTTGATGGAGGATGATGGGGGCAACGAACGTTACAATGTGACAATGCAGGTCATTGATGGCAAATTGAAGACGATCTCGTCTAAGGAGATAACTTCTTTGATGATTGATGCTGAAAAAGTTTTTGACAGCTCTTTGAAAGCTTGTGCGAAATGGGAAAATGGAGATGAAAAACTTTATGTTGTCCGAAATGGTGTCGAAGTTTTGGCTGATAGTATTGTTGAAAAGAGTGACGACTTGAGCAGTAAATTTGAGTCGTTTGAGGATTTGAAATTTTCCAAAAGCGGCAGGTATTTAATGTACAAAATCCCGGGTTGGGAGGGGGAATGGTTGAAGGTTTACGATACGGTTGATTTGAAGATGGTTCATGTAGCCGGGGCTGCCGGTGGTTTAATGGGGTTGACTGATGACGAAAAACATTTTTATCAGTGCGAAGGGACGGGGATGGCTGGCGGTTTTATCGAGGTTTACAGTGTGCCGGGGTTTGAGCTGGAGGAGAATCTTTTTCAATTGCATGCTGGTGATGATGTTGGTGCCGGAGGTCGGTGCATATATGATTCCGCGACAAATTCGCTTAAATATGATTTGTGGATAATGGGCAGTGATCCTGCAATAGATCCTCCACCGTGGTATACGTATTATTTTGAGGAGTAGAGGGGAGTTGGGTTTTGCCAATCCGTCGCGCAATTCACGTTCGTTAGGGTTGTCGGAACCCCTCTTTTGTTGTATAATTAGACGATATTTAACAAAAACAAAAATGAAAACAAAAAGGCGACAGTTTATTGCGAATGCTGGAACTCTTTTGGGCTTACTCACAATTCTTGGGTTGTGTGTTCTGCCTGTGGGCAATAGTCCGGATTACAGTGCGGCCGTTACGAATTATATTCTTTTTCCGAACATGCTGGAGATGACTCTTCCGGTTGAATGTCCTACTTCTGCTGCTAAGGTCGTTTATAATAACACTTCGAATGTTTTATATGCGGATGCGTCTTCGACTCCTGTTTATTCCAGTTTTCTCAGTTTCTATAATGCTTTGAAATCGGAAATTTCCGCGAATGGTGGAAAAGCAAAATGTCCTTACGAATTTAAGCTTTATACTATGGGGGTCGATTCTTCAAGGACTAGATTGCTATCGGATGGTTATGCTATGCAGACATATATTTGCAGAGGTGCTGAAATCGTAGCCGGTCTAGGTGGAAAGGAGGGGAGCATTAGTTGTTATAAAAGTATGTCAAATGGTGGAAGAATATCATTTTCTTTTTGGAATGATTACACGACCGGTACATTTGTCGGATATACTCTTTACTACTTAACATCTGGAAATGACTATCGAATTCAGGATCCTGTCTATGGCGTAAAGGTATCCAGGTTACCTGCGAATCAGTAGTGTCTCACACCAGAGTTCCCGAGTCCGCTTGAGATTCTTCTTTAAGAGGTTTTTCTCTTGCGGCGTATTCGTATTGCGAGTCGATTCTATCAATTCTATCAATTGATGCTTTTGCGAGCTTGCAGGTTTGTGAGTATTTATCGTATCTGTTCTTTTTGTAGGCGAGAAAGTGTTCTGCTGCGGCAACTCTTGCTTGTGAATATTTATCTTTGTTTGCGAAGGCTCTTGCATGTCCCGGCACGTGATAATACCATCTTATTTTTGCCATACGAGTCATTCCGTCTTTGTCCAGCTCATCGTTTGTCATGTCTGTGTTCTCATCTATGTCGTAGTTGAAGAATTGTGCTCCCTTTTTTAATTTAATGGCTACGGATAGGATGTCTGCAAGGGGGTTTGTTCCTCTTCCAATTGTGAGAGGATTTTCTTGTGTGTAGTTTGACATTATTTGTTGGAAGAGGGGAGTTTTCTTTACATCTTCCCATGCTTCTAAATGCAGTTGTCCCATCCCGATAGCTTTTCCTCCGTCGCCCACTTTCCCAGGGAAACTTAGTCCGTTTTCGTGGTAGAGTACGGCGATAATCATGTATGGGGGGAGTTTTACTTTGCCTGCAGCGTAGTGGATTACTTTAAGTAAATTTGGTCTGTTTGTTATTTTATCTATACTTGTTCCTTTTGCGCATTCCTGTGCGGCCAGTTGGATGGTTTTCTCTGTGATTGGGCCTTTAAGTGATTCGGACAAGGTTTTTTTCTGTTCTGGGGTTAGTTGCTGCCAGTTTGATGGGTCGGAGCTTGGGGAGTCGGAACTTTCTCTTTCTCTGTATTCCTGGTAGGTTGTTTCCCCTTCTTTCCTTGTCTGCTTTTCTTTCGCTAGTAATGTGTTGAGTTGTGCTTTGTCTGCTAGTGGGGGACTCCGGACATATACAACGTCGCCTGAGTGTGTGGCCAGATATTCGCCTGTTGCTTCGTCGCGATAGCCGACGCGTTCTACTCCTTTGTGCGTGATGATGGCTCTTTGCCCGAATCTATATTTGCCATCTAGAGTTATGACAAGTATGCGAGAATATTCCGGTGGCATGACGTCTCCAAGGCCGATTTCCATTTCGTGGTCGAGGCCGCTTAATGTATTGAATTTCATGTAGTCCAGTTTTAGTCCGCCATCTGTTTGCTTGTCCGTATATTGGGCGAGACGGTGCTTCATTTCTTCTTGGACTTTGTTTTCGTCGCCGTTCAAAAGAGCCGTATTGAATCTGATATCTTTAATTGAAGCGGCTTTGATTTTTGCTTCATCTTTTTTCCTCGCTGCTTCATCTTCGGCGAGGTGTTCGAGTTCCGCTTGAAGGTTTTTTTGAAGTTTTTGACTTTCGGGAGTTTGGTGTTCGGTTAAGAGATCCTCTCCTGTTTCTTCAGATAGGTTTTGTTTTTCTTTTTTCAAACCATCCGGTTTTGGTGGTTTCGCCGATTCTGGTGGATTTCCTTTAAGTCCTTTTTGTTTGTTGTCTAGACCCATTTGAATATAGTTTTATCCGTACATTATACCAGAAATTCGATTGTGATTCAATCTGTTAAGGGAGGATTGCGGTTTCTCGGGCGGTTCTTGGGCGAAGTTTTTGATTGATTTTATTTGGGAAAGTAATGAAAATGACTTTGTGGACGTTTGTGTCAAAAAAAGAAGATGGACTGTTGAAGAATTACGGGAGGCGATTGTTGATTCGTCGAGTTATAGACAGGTCATAAAAAGATTAGGTTTAAGACCCGCTGGTGGTAACTATGAACAGGTTAAGAAATATATTGCTGAGAATAATTTTAGTGTTTCACATTTTACTGGCAAGGGATGGAGTAAGGGGATGAGAGGTGTTGGTAGGCCTAGAATTGCATTGCGTGATATTTTGAGAAATGGTACACATTTTCAGAGCTATAAGTTGAAAAAAAGATTATTTGATTGGGGACTAAAACAAGAGTGGTGTGAGGAGTGTGGTTGGAATGAAAGAACGAAAGATGGTTATTTGCCCCTAGAGTTGGACCATATCAACGGGGATAGGTGTGATAATCGGTTGAAAAATTTAAGAATTTTGTGTCCTAATTGTCATAGTTTGAAATCTACTCACAGAGGTAGAAATAAGTCTAAAGTGTTTTGAAATGCCCGGGTGGTGGAATGGTATACACGCAACACTTAAAATGTTGTGGTCGAAAGGCCATGTGGGTTCAATTCCCGCCCCGGGCACCAAATATGAGGTGAAAAGCTCTACTAAAAAAGCCCCAAAAATGTTATAATGTCCTTGAAATGGACTTAAAACAAAAACACAAAATATTATCCGACATTTTGCGCCTCACCAAAAAGGAATACCGCAAAAATAAGGAAAAAACAGAATCGACCAGCGATTTGAGGATGGAGACTGGAAATGTTTTAAAAAAACTTAATAAGTCGTAAAAATGACAGAGCCTTTTGAGGATATTGGGAAAAAGGTTTCCGAGCTTGTCGGTAAACATAAGGAAAAGGAGCGGACGAATGAGGCCGGTGACGAAGAGCTGAATAAAGAAATTGACGCTTTGAGAAAGGGTATACAAAGTTTTCTGAATGAAGCGAGGGATGAAAAGGACAAAACCATGAGAGAGGAGGTATTAACTTCTGTTATTCGAAAAGTGTCCGGGGAATCAGGGGTATCCATTTCTGAAATTACGATTTTATTATTTCCTGGTGAGGGGTGGTTCTTCTTGCAGCCTTCCGATAAAATTAAATACGGAGAAAATCCGTTTTTAGAACGTCTAACATTACTGAATTTTATAGATAGAAGTCCAGAGGTTGCTTTTATATTTGCCAATAAGTATAAGGATCAGCCATATGCCGCGGAGGTGATAAGGACAGCGGCGGAGAGAGGAAAGCCAAGGGATGCGCTTGCGTATGCCAACAATTATAAGGATCAGCCATATGCCGCGGAGGTGATAAGGACAGCGGCGGAGAGAGATCCAGAGGCCGCTCTTGCGTATGCCAACAATTATAAGGATCAGCCATATGCCGCGGAGGTGATAAGGACAGCGGCGGAGAGAGATCCAGTGAGCGCCCTTGCGTATGCCTACAATTATAAGGATCAGCCATACGCCGCGGAGGTGATAGAGAAAACGGTAAGGACATCGGCGGAGATAGATTCAGAGGCCGCTCTTGAGTATGCCAACAATTATAAAGATCAGCCATACGCCGCGGAGGTGATAAGGACAGCGGCGGAGATAGATCCAAAGGCCGCTCTTGAGTATGCCAACAATTATAAAGATCAGCCATACGCCGCGGAGGTAATAAGGACAGCGGCGGAGAGATATCCAGGGACTGCTCTTTATAATGCTGACAAGTATAAGGATCAGCCATATGCTGCTGAAGTGATAAGGACAGCAGCGGAGAGAGAGCCAGAGGCCGCTCTTGCGTATGCCGACAAGTATAAGGATCAGCCATACGCCGCGGAGGTGATAAGGACAGCGGCGGAGAGAGAGCCATGGACTGCTCTTGGGCAAGCCGATAAGTATAAGGATCAGCCATATGCTGCTGAAGTGATAAGGACAGCAGCGGAGAGAGAGCCAGAGGCCGCTCTTGCGTATGCCGACAAGTATAAGGATCAGCCATACGCCGCAGAGGTGATAAGGACAGTGGCAGAGATAGATCCAGGGGCCGCTCTTGAGTGGGCCGATCAGTATAAGGATCAGCCATATGCCGCTGAGGTGATAGAGAAAGCGGCAAGGACATCTCCCAATACCGCTTATAAATATAGAAACGACATATCTCCATTCCTGGAAAATGCTAAGCACAAAGACGTTCAGGGTCTATACGCTATTATCAAGCAAGTTCCTCCATATCCAGAGGACGTGCTGTATCTTTCCCATTACATCGTGAATGGCAAAATGAGTATTGGAGAGGCGGAAAGAATAGTAAAAAATCCCACTGAATTCATTAAAAAACTTATAGAACTCAAGAATATTCCCGATGCAATAGGACAATATGATGCTGAAGAAAAACGGAGAGATATTTGTCTGAGAGCGGTTCATGAGGTGAATGATCTCCATAACGAAAAAGACGCCGTCAGATTTGCATCTGTGGAGAAATCATCACCGGAAGAACTGTACTACCTTATGACATACGGAGAGGAAGAAATTTTTACTTCGTCGTTTAACGGATTCTTTAATAGATTGATGCAAAGATTGAAAACGGCCGGGCAAAGCGGTTATGATCTTTTAAAAAATACGGGCAAAAACAAGTTTCGTATTTTCGTGAAACTTTGTTCCAACTATGGCCGCCTTGGTGAATTTTTGGGGACAATGGAAGAAGCCCAAAAGACAGAAGTTATTGAAAACTTCGTTTCGAATTTGGAAAAAAGTAAAGATTTTTTGGCGGAAGCGGTAACAGTCGCGGATACATTCGCTTCGCTGAATGACGATAAACTGCTTACGCAAATTCAGGCAATTCTGAAGAGAGAATATGAAAGAGTGCAGGCCGAAAAAAGCGAAGAAGGAATAAAACTTTACGGCCTTCTTGCGGGCATGTTCGGCAAGCGCGCGCAAATAGACGCGGAGTGGTACGCCGAAATGGCAAAGAAATACGAAATGGAGGATGTATCGCGCCTGAGCGCGGAATCTCTGTTCAACAAGGATGGCAGCAACGTACAGCAGCATTTTTTCTATAACGATAAGGACGGCATAGCTTCATTTGATCATTTCATGGAAACATACAAAAAAAGTGCCGGATGGACTATTGAGGAAAAAGATACTTTCATAATTATAACAAAACAAAAAGGGTCGAAAAAAGTTGTTATTTACGCAAACAAACCGCAAGCTGAGGATGAAGGCATACAAGATATCTCAAAAGAATTAAAGGAAAAGAATGTTGAAAGAATAGTAGCGGTTCATCGCGGGCATAGCTACCACACCGGTAAAACAATAGAAAATATTACGTCTACCGCAAGCATTGTATTTTTGGGGTCATGCGGAGGATATAATAATATCGCCGGGGTGCTTAGTAAGTCCCAAAAAGCGCATATCATAGCCACAAAAAGCACGGGAACGATGCTGGTGAACGACCCGCTTTTACTTATACTCAATGAAGAGATTCTGGAGGGCAAAGATATAGAATGGCAGGAGTTTTGGGGTAAAGCTGAAGACAAGCTGGGCAAACAAAAGGATTTCTCAAGCTACGTGCCTCCCCACAAAAATCTTGGAGTTTTATTTTTGAAAGCGTATGAAAAGTTAGAAAAGTAATTTGCCAAAGTGATATCCATGGTATGGCCATGTGGGTTCAATTCCCGCCCCGGGCACCAAATGTTTTTAGATGAGTCCCGGACTTAAGTAGGGGCTAGCTTGAAGCCGGGACTCAAAAAAAATCCTCTTGAATTTTCTTCCGTATCCGAGTAGATTCCTCTAGGTTTGAGATCCGGATGCGACGTGTTTCTTTCTTTCATATCGCAAATTTCGGGTCGAGGGCTGTGCTTTAGGGCCTAGTGCTCAAGGCGCAATTATTCTTTAAAAAATTCAATATGACGACAGAAAGGAAGAAGATGCTTTTGATGGGCATTTTCGTGATGGCGTTGGTTTTGGCCAACACCTTGGGTGCGAAGGTTACGCAGTTTGCTATTCCGTCCTTTGTTGCGGTACCGCTGAATGTTATTTTTTCTCCTATCGTTTGGATGTTTAATCAGATTTTGGTGGGGATAGGGGATCCTGTTCTTCTTGGGACTGAGAGCGGAGCGTTTTTTAACAACGGCTTTTTCAACATTGTTAGTGTTTCAGTCGGTATTCTGACCGTTCCTTTGATGTTTTTGGTTATCGATATTTACCATGAAGTTTGGGGCAAAAAGGCGACGAAACAGCTCATAAATGTCGGTGTTATTTCGATGCTTATCATGATTTTGATTACTTGGATTTCCGTGAAGGTGCCGGTTGGGCGTTTCGCGGGTGTGCCAGCTGATCAACTTGATATGTATACCAGTGCTTATAACGGCTTTTTCTCGGTTAGTATCAGGATGGCAATTGCGAGTATCCTGGCTTTCTACCTTGCTCAACTTAGTGATATTTTGATTTTTCATTTCTGGAGGGAGCAGACCAAGGGTAAATTATATTGGCTTCGCAAAAACGTTTCGACTTTTATTTCTGAATTTGTCGATTCGACGATATTCATGTTTGTGGCGTTTTACGATCCTGTGAATTTCCCGGCTCCGCTCGTTATTAAGCTGGTTCTTCCTTACTACATATTCAAAGCGCTATTCTCGCTTCTTGATACGCCTTTTGCTTACCTCGGAGTTTGGTGGGCGAGGAGAGGGGAGAAGGGGAAGGAAATTCCGCTCAAAGTGGAGTAAAAGTTTAATTAAATCTCTCGGAATAAAGGGCTTCCTTTGGGAGCCCTTTTTGTTGGAGCATTTCTGTAACTTGAAGGACCATGTCTTTAAGTCCGCAAACATATGCGTTGGTGCGTTTCGGGTCGAATGGTTCGTTGGGGCTGAAGTCGAGTTTTTCGAGGTGGGCGGTGATGCGGCCGATTTTGCCTCCTGAGGCTTCCCAATCCGGGGATTCGGGTTGGGAGAGGGTCAAAGTATACTTGAAATTCGGATATTTTTTTGCCAGCTGGTCGAAGAAGTCTTTGTAGAAAATGTCTTTTATGTGGCGGACTCCGAACAAGAGTTGGAATTGCTGGGGCGCGGCGGTACTTGCATTAGTGCTTTGAAGTTGGTGCTTGAGTTGATTCTCGATGATTGATTTTATCGGTGCGATGCCGGTTCCTGTGGCGATTAGTAGAATCTGTGAATCTGAGCCTGATTTAAAGGTGAAATGACCGAGCGGGCCTAAAAATGAGATTTTTTCGCCGGGTTTTAGCGAGTTTAGGTAGGCAGAACCGTGACCATTTTCAATTTGTTTTACGCAAAGCTCGAAATAGCCTGGTTTTGGCTGACTCGAGATTGAATATGAACGCATTAGGATCGGTCCATTGGGCTCTCCTTCAGGTTGGGGGATGTTGACTGTCACGAATTGACCGGCTTCGTGTTTGAAGGTCGAGTCCTCTGCTTCAAATGCGAGTTCGAAAATGTTGTATGTGAGAGGTGTGTGTTTTGTGAGGGTTGCGGTTTTGAGGTCCATTGGGGATTGTGTTAACGCGGTTATTCTACGTGCTTTTTAAGGGGTTTAAAACTAAAAAGACCCCAGTTTTTACAAAATAAGCCGCTTTTTAGTCCAAATGGTTCGTATAAAAATCTCTGCCCGGGCAGACCTTTGAGCTAATTTTTTGGCTCGAGAAAGCCATTTGACCCTCGAAAATAACATGATTCAGGATTATTATACGAACTTAAAAATATATGGAAATCTCAACAGAATTTACAGATTAGAAAAAACGGGGGTCCTTCCTCCAAAAGGTTGCCATACGTGTCTTGCTTGAGGGTTTGAGTAAAGCTCTCAAGCGACAAAACATTAAACTCTAGTACAAGTTGTCCATCTTTTTTTATGCTATAATTCAGCCATGAAACTTTTTCTTACACGCCATGGCGAGACTTTTTGGAACACAAAGCATCTGATGCAGGGGACTACTGATACGAAATTGAACGAGAAGGGGATAAAAGAGGGTGAAAAACTTGCCAAGCGTTTGAGGCGGCAGCATTTCGATTATATTTATTCAAGTCCTTTGAGCAGAGCGAAGGAAACGGCTGAGGCTGTAAGGAAATATCATTCCGATACGCCTTTTGAAGTTACGGACGCTTTGATCGAGCGGAATTTTGGTGAATTTGAGGGGCATACAAAGAAAGAAATCGGTTGGAATACGTCTCCTCATCCCGAGCCAAGAAATGGTGAGTCTTCGTTTGATACTGTCGGGCGTATGAGTAAGTTTGTGACAAAACTTCTCAAGAAACATGGCAAAAACGCGACGATTCTAGTGGTCGCGCACAAACATATAAACACTGCTATTATCGGGGCGGTTTTGAATGCTGACTGGAATTCTGTTTATGATATGTCTAAGTGGGGGAACACGAGTGTTACGATTTTGGATATTGAAAAACTCGGGCAAGGGGAGATTGTGCTGTTGGATGATACGAGTCATTTGTAGATTTCCGAAGGCCGGCTAGTACACCATGTATCCGAAATAAATTAAAACGAGTCCGATCACTACTCCGACTATGCCACCCAGATATTGTAGCCAGGTAGCTTCACCCATTTTCAACCATCCTTTGACTGCGCTGCCAGGGAGGAGCATGTATGCCGCTGCTTTGATCGCCATTGCCCATCCGGAGAGTGTGATAAGCAGCCAAATGTCCCAAGTCCAGACGTTGTACATGTTAATGATAATTAGCCCAAAAACTCCAAAAAACATTACGGTACCGAATAAACTTAGGTGGTCGGTTCTCCAACCTTTGGCGAGTTTTATCCAAGCTTTTGCGTAGAGCAGGCGTGAAACGCCCAGGACGAGATAGAACGGGCCCAGGATTGTTGCTAGCATGAGAGCTGCTGCTTCCATGGAATGAGGGTTAAAAATATACGTTTTTTTGATTGTAATACGAAATGGGGGATTTGGGAAGTTTTTTGCAATCCTCTTTGCAAATATTCCTTTTAGTGGTTTAATTCACTTGTATGCTACATGAGAAGTTGAAAACTCTTCTGCTTGAGGCGGGCTTGAGTGAATCTGAGGTCTCTGTTTACTTGGAACTTTTAAGTTCGCCTGCCCAAACTAAATGGGAGTTGGTTGAAAGAACGAAGTTGGATAGAAATAAGGTTTATAGGTCTTTTGAGAAATTGGAAAAATTTAAGATGGTGGCGGCTGACAAAGCTGGTTTTCGGGCATTATCTTTAAAAGCTTTGGTTTCGGAATTAAATCTTTCTTCCAGAGAAAGGGGGAAGTTAGCGACGAAAATCAAAAATGTCGCGTCTTATTTGAGAATGGCTAATGAATCTGTTGAAGAATTTGATCTTTTGTATACTCAAAATCAGATTATCGATGCTTATATCAAGATGTCTGAGGTTAAGTATGATGTTTGTCTGGATTTTGGAGATTTGGAGACTTTTGTTCCTGTTTTGGGTGGTCTTCATCCGGTTTTTAAATTTAGAGAAAATCGTTCGAAACACGCTCACAATCGTGCTATTTGTACGACTGCCGGACCGTTTACCAATTGCATGGCGCGCCAGAAGGATTTAAACGCGTTCAAGGCGACATTGGATATTCTTGATCTTGATTTTAAGGATAAGTGGATAATTTTTTCTGATTCAAATGATCTTGTTATGTTTAATGATGTGACTGATAAAAATTTCCCTTGTTCAATTTTGCTTCGATCTAAGGTGATCGCTGATTTTCAGAGGGCGTACTTTCGCCAATTTTATCAAATCGTTGAGAAAAATTAGTCCGATTTTTCTCTATTAGAAGCCAATCTTGCAAAAAAGGCGGTTTTTTTTTGGTCTATTTTTTTTTAGACCCAATTTGAAGGTGATTTATCCATTAATCATCTTCACTATGTATCTAAATGACATTAAAGGCAGCTTCCAAATTGAGGAGGCTGAAGGTGCTGTTGGGTGTTCTGAAGCTTGCGCGTTTTGTGGCGCTTATCCCGATTTTAGTCCTGAGTGCTTGCGCGTTCGGTCCATTACTCGAGATCAATTGGAACAAAATCTAAGGCGTTTTTCTTCTTTTCTTGCTCTTGTTGTTACTACTCCTCCGCGTACTGAACCTTTGCAGACCGATGTTTTTGCTGATCTTGCCGAGATTGTAAATGTTCAAACGGATACGCGATCAAGCCTTGTGGCTATCAGTCATGGACTTCGCAGTAAAAATAAAATAATGGAGCAGAGGTTGGAAAGAATAATTGGATTAATGGAGGAGGGGGTGATTCCTTTATTTGTTTTATCTATGGATTTCGCGAGGAGTCGAGGAAAAATTGATCCTCAAAAAAATCTTGAGTCTTATATGGAAACTTTGATGATGCTGCAAACGGTTTTGAAGGTTGCTCGAGTTACGGTTTCTCTGCAAGCTGAAAGTCCTGAAGCTATGGTCAAAGTTGAAAAGATGTTTGCGGAGATATTGGATAGATTGGGTTGGACAGAGGAGGAAATGGCGTTATTAAATGTCGATAGAAGGGAAAGTTATACTGCTTCCGGAAGGGCGGGTGTGGCTGGTGGGGCTACGGTGGCGAATAGTGCGGATTGCGACATAATTCCTGATGCCGGGTATTATGATTTGGTTAAGGCTGATTGGCCGAGGACTCATAAATTAAGAGGTATGATTGACATGAACGGAAGACTTTGGGCTCAAGAAAATCGTCCCGGAAAGGTGTATGGGGACAGTGTGGACAAAAGTAGGTGGGAGATGGTGGATGTTGGATAGATCCTGTGGGGGCACGCTGAGAATTCAGGTTTTTGTAAGAAAAATGTTAGGAAAATTTAAGAAATTTGTAAGGTCCAGGTGGTATAAATGTTCTTATGGACATTTATGCTTTTATAGACAGTCAGAATTTGAATTTATCCGTACAGTCTGCCGGTTGGAAACTAGATTTTAGGAAGTTTATAGTTTTTTTGAGAGAGAAATATGGTGTTTCTAAATCATTTTTGTTTTTGGGGTATGTTGTAGGAAACGAAGAAATGTATGCGTTTTTACAGAGAATTGGATATGTGCTGATTTTTAAGCCTACTTTGAGATGTGCAGGCGGAAAAATTAAAGGAAATTGCGATGCTGAATTAGTTCTGCACTGTATGATTGAGAAAGATAATTTTGCAAAAGCGATTATTGTTGCCGGGGATGGTGATTATCATTGTTTGATTGAATATTTGGAAGATCAGAATAAATTGTTTTTGGTTGGGATTCCGAACAGTAATTATTATTCGGCTTTATTGAGGAAATTCTCTAAATATTTTTTCTATATCGATAAATTGAGGGGCAAGCTTGCGTATGAATAGATAAATGAAAAGAGAGAGGTATAAGTTCGGGACCGACCCCTCACGTAACCTCTCATCGTGATAGTTTGATGGTAGAGGGTTTGAAATGAAAAATCAATGTGATTTTAAAGGGCTCGCCTCAAGCGAGCCTTTTTGTGACAAGTTGTCCAGCCAACCGCGAACACTGAAATTGTATCAAAGAGGGTAAGTTTCTTCAATAAGGATTTGCTATTTTTACGATATTTGTTGCGGGTGCATCTTCGAAATATAGCTCTAATGCTTCTTTCAGATTTGTTTGTGCATCTTCTCTGGTCTTGCCGAAACTGGAAACTTCAACGTTCATGCATCTGGCAACGTAGTATTTGCCTTCCTTCCATATTAAGCTTTGGAGATTTATTTTTTTTTGCATGGCTGCAGTATAGCGTGAAATGAATAAAATTCATTTTTTTATATTTTAAGTTCTCTTTTTTCTGAAAAATTGGCGACCATGAAGCAGATGAATAAAACCAGTGGAATGATAATTATTAACGGTACGATGGATTGGATTTTATAGAAGTATGAAGCTGTTTTTATAAGGACTACGTGGAAGATGTATAAGAATAGAGAATGTTTCCCCAATACGGTCAGAAATTTATTTTTATCGAATATTTTTGCCGTAAGGAAGTATAGAGCTAATACTTGTAAAATAATTAAAATCTCGACAATTCCTGCGTGACCAATCACTAAAAAGGGGATTAATGCCGCAAGAATTACTACTATGAAAGTTTTATTGGATATCTTCTTTGATATGTTGTCCAAATCCAGATTTTTGCCTATCAAGTATCCGATTATTCCGTAGATCAAAAATGATAGATTGTAGGAATATATGTTTATCAGGTACAAGTAGGTGAGAGCGGAAAGAAGTGCCAGTGATGTGATTAAAGCTGTTTTATAGTTTTTCACAATTTTGTTTAAGCCTATGCTTATGAAAGTCATGATGCTCATTGGCAATAGGATTTCGAATGAGATAATTCTTTGATCCCCGATTATCAATTGCGCGGGGGTGTAATCTTTTGAAATGAAATTCGGGATATTAAGGATGAGAAAAATTGCCGCTAATTTTATTCCGAGAATTACTATCTTTTTACTTTTTCCTCCTAAAAATTTGCCTAGGATAACTCCTAAAAAGAGCATGAATCCTAGTGGTACCCAATAAAAATAATTTTGGTCGAATTCTAGATTGGACAGGTTGACTATGAGATGGAAAATGACCATTCCGACTAGTAGAAGTCCTCTGAAGACGTCATATGATGTGATTCTTTCTCCTTTCATGGTTTGGAGGTGCCATTTAAGATTTGTCCGGCGGAACGACGGGTTTGAAGTTACGGCAAATAAACTGAACTCAATCTTGTAATTTTACCTGTTGGGCCTATTTCTATTGTGAATAAATTCCACCCGGCCATAAAAGCATCTGTTTGTGTCCAAAGGTTATAGAATCCTTCAAGGTCTATTTCTCTTATTTCATCTGCAGTATAGACCTCTATTTTAGAGTTGCTGTCTATTTCCAATGTTTCCGTTTTTTTCTCTGGATTGCTGATGTAAAAGTTATTATTGAGACTTGGAGCACAATCGCCATTAAAGACTTCCCCAATTGGACATTTTGTTTCTTCCATTGCAACTTCTATGGCTTTTCTGCCTCCGTACATTGTTGCTGTATCGATCTCAGCTTTGTAAGTGTCTCCTTCTTGAGATATTTGGTTAACATAAGCTACTGAAGTAGTCGAGGATGGAGAGTTTTCTTCAGATGGTAGTTGTGTCATAGCTTGATCTTCAATAATTGGTGTCTCTTCCGGAGTCTTGTCTTGAGTTTTGTTGCAAGCAGTAAGAAGGATTGCTGCTAACGCAATAAGCAGACTGTTTTTTAAAAGTTTTTTGGCCATAGAGTTTTAGTAGTTAATGTATTAGGAGTGCCCGTCTGAAGGCCGGGCTGTTGGAGGCGCCATCCAGATTCGCCCGTCTGAAGGCCGGGTTGCAAATCGCTGAGCGGCAATAAATTGTAATTTTTTGGAGGCGCCATCCAGATTCGAACTGGAGAATAACGGTTTTGCAAACCGCTGCCTTAACCACTTGGCCATGGCGCCTTAGTCCTGCTTATTTTCAAGTATTTTTTTTTAGCTCCCTTCTTCCCTGTCGAGTTTTGAAAAATTTTTCTTTTTTTCTTGCTTCGACTGAAGAAGAGAATGTCTCAGTATATATCAGTTTTAAAGGACGTCTATTACGTGTTGATTGTACTCTACCTTCGTTATGTTCAATCAGTCTTCTCTCTAAATCTTTTGTATACCCTGTGTAATGTTTTTGATCTTTTTCACTTTCTAAGATGTAAACTTGGAACCTAGTCATTTTATTTGTTGCGCCATCCAGATTCGCCCGTCTAAAGCCGGGTTGCAAACCGCTGCCTTAACCACTTGGCCATGGCGCCTTGAACGGTTTTTATTTAAGCGTGAAGGATCTTAACATTTCGTCCAGCATCATTACAACACTTTGTTCTTCGTTGGGTAGCGATGCTGCCGTGATGATTATTCCGTAGCCGTTTCTTGCGATGCAAAGTTGCTTGAATTCAACGAGACTTTCTGTGATTGTTTTTCGTCCTTGGAATGTGACTATGAATGATTTTTCTCCTGTTAATTCGTCTCCGAGCGTGTAGGCTTCGCGACTTAGTTCGTTGAAGCTTACCAAGTTGTATTTCTCCGTATTAAGTGTCTGTAGGGCGAAATCCTCTGAAGTCGTTCCGGCTGTGATGTTCGCTTGGGAGATGTTTAAATTTGCTGTGAATATATCGTTTTTTAAATTATTGCGGAAAGCTACGACGGTTGAAGCGGGAACATTCGACGGGAAGTCCGAAGTGCTTAAAATTTCCCAGTCTTTTGGGTGAATAACCGAAAAGTCTGAATGATCGTATTTCGAATACGCTGGTGATGTGGTATCGACTGGTGTTTCTTCGTCTGTTGACCCACCAAAACAGGCCGTGAAACCAACGAGGCTGAATAGAGATATCAATAATATCGATGCGATCTTGCTTATTTTTTTCATAATTATTGGTTAATTATTTTTTCCGCTTCTTTTTGTAGTCTATCACGTTTTTTCTTAATTTCAGCGGCTTTTAGGTAATCTTGGAGCATCACGGCGATACCTTCTTCCTGTTTTAGATTGTCGATTCGGATTTTTAATTCCTTGAGTTGTTCTTCTTTTGGGTTTACTTGAGCAACTGGCTTTTGCGCGGTCGGCTTTTTTGCAACCTGTTTTGGCTGGGTTGTTTTCCCGGCCGGTGCCGAGGTCGGCGCTGGGACTGAGACAAGCCTGAGTTTTGGCATTAGGAATGGGTCGAGACTGAAAAATGAATTCAGAAATTGTTCTTTTTTGCTCAAGATTTGGTTGGCGCACATCGAGCAAAGATCGAAATGAATTGTTTTGTTATTTACAACCTCTGTGTACGAGACGGAGGCTGTATTTTTTTTACATCTGTCGCATTTTTTTGTCATAGTTTTTGGTTTTAATGGACGGTCGATATTATAACCCAAGTGGTGGAAATTTTTAAATTCAATTGCAAAAGGAAAAAAAATCATTACCATGTGGGGCGTTTTTGACTTTTAAAAGATTTTGTTATGAGAATTGGGATCTTATCGTTCAAAGCAATTTCAAAGAAGGCTTCTCCGGAAGAAATTCGTTTGAAAAATGTTGCGAAAGAGATGGGCCATACCGCTAGGATATTTCGTTCAGGCCGATGTCAGCTGGTTTATGACGCGACTGCTCGCAGACTACTATATGATGGGAGGCCTTTTCCCAGGTACGATGTAATAATCACTCGTCCGTCGATTCTGCGCGATGTGGATTTGAATATTTCGATGATTAAACAGATGGAAATGATGGGGATTCCGGTTTTTAATCGTTATACTTCTATTATAAGAGCGAAAAATAAATTGAAGTCCATGCAGTTGATGGATCACTATAATATCCCGATTCCGAAGACTATTATTATCAGATCTTCTAAATTTTTGGATTTGGCTGTGGAAGCTGTCGGCGGTGTGCCGGTGATTTTGAAAACTCCGTTTGGTTCGTATGGTGCCGGTGTGACTATTGTTGAGAGTAAAAGGGGACTTAAATCTGTTTTGGATTGGGAAAATACGAATATGTATATGATCCAGGAATTCGTTAAGTATTCGCGAGGGAAAGATATCCGTGTTTTTGTCATAGGTGGGAAGGTTGTTGGCACGATGATGAGGAGTGCGAGAAGGGGAGAGTTTAGGTCGAATATTGAATTGGGTGGGAAAGGTAGTCCTGTTGAAATTACCGAAGAGGAGAAAGAGATTTCTTTGAGGGCTGTTCAGGCTTTGGATCTTGAGTATGCCGGTGTGGATCTTCTAAGGAGTAAAAGCGGACCTGTCGTTTTGGAAGTTAATTCCAATCCGGGATTCAAAGCTTTGGAATCATCAACCGGGGTTGATATTGCAAATTCTATTGTCGAATATGCCGTTGAATACGCGAAGAGCAATGCTCCGATGTTTGATACTAATGGCGATTAAGGAACCTCTGAAAAACGTGTTCTGCTTCGTCAACTTCGTCGCTCCCTACTTGCCGTACCCCAGATGGTACGGTTCGGTCGGGAGTTCCTCGTTTCCTTGCATTACATCGTTTTTCAGAGGTTCCTTAGGACATCGGTTTCTAGCGATTTTTGACGATTTTATCTACCAATCCGTATTTGACTGCGTCTTCTGCAGGCAGGAAATTATCTCTGTCTGTGTCTTTTTCAATTTTTTCGAGTTTTTGGCCTGTGTGTTTGGCCAAGATATCATTCAGGCGGTCTTTGGTTTTGATAATATGGTCGGCGTGAATTCTGATATCAGAAGCCTGGCCCTCTGTGCCACCGAGCGGCTGATGAATCATGACTTCAGCATTCGGGAGAATAAATCTTTTGCCTTTTGCTCCTCCTGCCAAAAGTAAAGCTGCCATTGAAGCCGCCATTCCCAAACATACAGTTGAAACGTCCGGTTTGATGTATTGCATTGTGTCGTATATAGCGAGACCTGCTGTCACATGTCCGCCAGGGCTGTGTATATACAGGGTGATGTCTTTAGTTGAACTTTCATTTTCGAGAAATAATAGCTGGGCTATGACTGTATTTGCTACTGCATCGTCGATTGCCGATCCCAAAAAGATGATGCGTTCTTTTAGTAGGCGAGAGTATATGTCATACGCGCGTTCGCCCAATGCTGTTTTCTCGATGACTGTTGGGATTAGGATTGAATTTCCTTTTTCTCTGATATGTGTAGAGTGTTTCATTTTATAATTTTTGTTAAATGGTCAATTTCTTAATGGATTTTAACATATTTTTAGGGAAGTTTCATCTGCAAGGGGTTGACGTATGTGGGTAAGCTGATATAGTTTGGCCTGTTTTATTCTCTAAACAATGAAAATATGAAAAAGGGTGCTGATGTCAAAGAGGCTGATGGTGTCGGGGAGGCCGGTGGAAAGGTTGATGGGGGTGATCTGTCTGTGTTTCTTAAAAATTGTCAAACTGAGGCATTGGATGTTAGCAATACTTATTTGAAAGCTATAAGAGCTGCTGAAGGTGTTTTTTCAAGCGCTTCTGATGAGCTGGAATGGAACTTGACGGCAAGGCTTGGGGGGTTGCATGTTGATTGCAGCAAGTGTCCCGGGAGGTGTTTGAAGGAGGTAGGGTATGGGACTTCTGTTTCCGGGATCGTGGAACAGGTTTTGTTGAGATTTCGGCAATATCTTGATTCTGACGAGCGTCAGGAGCTACTCATTTGTTTCAATTTTGAACCCAGTCCTGGTGAAAGAGGGTCTAGGGCCTCGGTTCCAATTAGTGAGCTTGATCTAGTTGTTATTAAAGATGCTGGTGGTTCTCCCGATGCTGCTGTGCCGACGGATGTGACAAGAAAAAGGGTGGGAGAAGTTTTTCATGGTTAGGGTGAATTCCAGCTTTTGAAAAAAGGCTTTTAAAAAAATCGTTTGACAATGGAGTATTCTTTAAATAGAATCCCTGTTGCGATTAGAAGCGATTAGGCTTTTTATTGCGTCGATCTTTAACATCTAGAATATAATAGAGAAGTTTGTGTGAGGCTTGAATCTTCGCGATTCAAGTTTCGTTTATTCAAAATTTTTCTCGTTGTTTTTTAAAAAATGACGAGGTCAAACTTTCGCGGAATCTTTTAATTAAGATTTCGCGACGTTTTTACACGAAGAGTTTGATCCTGGCTCAGGATTAACGTTGGCGGTGTGTCTAATACATGCAAGTCGAGCGGTCCGATTTATCGGACAGCGGCGAACGGGTGAGTAACGCGTTGGGATCTGCCCCGAACTCAGGGATACCCCACCGAAAGGTGGGCTAATACCGGATAGTCTCGCAAGAGTAAAGATTTTTCGGTTCGGGAGGAACCTGCGTCCTATTAGCTAGTTGGTAGGGTAACGGCCTACCAAGGCGATGATGGGTAGCTGGTCTGAGAGGATGATCAGCCACAATGGAACTGAGAAACGGTCCATACTCCTACGGGAGGCAGCAGTAGGGAATCTTCCGCAATGGGCGAAAGCCTGACGGAGCAACACCGCGTGATTGATGAAGGCCGAAAGGTTGTAAAGATCTTTTCTGGGGGGATAACTCTGAAAGTACCCTAGGAATAAGCGACTGCTAACTACGTGCCAGCAGCAGCGGTAATACGTAGGTCGCAAACGTTATCCGGAATTATTGGGCGTAAAGCGTCCGGAGGCGGCGGAATAAGTTGGATGTTAAATATTATGGCTCAACCATGATGCTGCATCCAAAACTGTTTTGCTAGAGACATTCAAAGGCAAGTGGAATTCTGTGTGTAGGGGTAAAATCCGTAGATACACAGAGGAACACCAAAAGCGAAGGCAGCTTGCTAGGAATGTTCTGACGCTCATGGACGAAAGCGTGGGGAGCGAACGGGATTAGATACCCCGGTAGTCCACGCCGTAAACTATGGACACTAGGTGTTGAGGGACTCGATCCTTTCAGTGCCGACGCTAACGCATTAAGTGTCCCGCCTGGGGAGTACGAACGCAAGTTTAAAACTCAAAGGAATAGACGGGGACCCACACAAGCGGTGGAGCATCTGGTTCAATTCGATAATAAGCGAGGAACCTTACCTAGGCTTGACATCCCGGGAATTCTCTGGAAACAGAGGAGTGCCTTTTGGAACCCGGTGACAGGTGCTGCATGGTTGTCGTCAGCTCGTGCCTTGAGGTGTTCGGTTAAGTCCGTAAACGAGCGCAACCCTTGTCCTATGTTGTATTTTTCATAGGAGACTGCCGATTCTAAATCGGAGGAAGGTAGGGATGACGTCAAATCAGCATGGCCCTTATGCCTAGGGCTACACAGGTGCTACAATGGTCGGTACAGTGGGCAGCAATGGAGCGATCCGGAGCCAATCCCTAAAGCCGATCGAAGTTCGGATTGAAGGCTGCAACTCGCCTTCATGAAGTTGGAATCGCTAGTAACCGCGTATCAGCAATGGCGCGGTGAATAAGTTCCTGGGTCTTGTACTCACCGCCCGTCACACTATGAAAGGTAGGAGCGCCCGAAGTACCTTTATCCGTCAGCAATGCCGGAGGGGTCCTAAGGTGAAACTACTGATTGGAGTGAAGTCGTAACAAGGTATCCGTAGGAGAACCTGCGGATGGACCATCCCTTTTTAGAGGGTTTTTGCCTGTCAGCAATGCTGCCGGGTAAAGATCGAGGGTCTTTCATTCTTGCTTTTAGCTCGAGTGTTAGATCAATCACAAGCTTCTCTGTTATGTTCTGGATGTTAGAGGAAAATTCCATTTTTGTAGAATTTATCCGTTTGAAATCCTTGGGGCTGTAGCTCACTTGGCTAGAGCGGTCCGATTACATCGGACAGGTTGAGGGTTCAGATGGTTGAATAATATGAAGGGTTATGTTTACATATTGCAGAGCGAGAAGAATGGAAGGTATTATGTCGGAAGTACGAATGATTTGGAAAGGAGATTTAAAGAGCATAATGGTAGGCAGGTGAGGGCTACGAAGTACATTTGTCCGCTGAAGTTAGTTTACACAGAAGAATTTGTGGATATAATTGACGCCAGAAGAAGAGAATTACAGATTAAAAAGTGGAAGAGTAAAAAAGAAATAGAAAAGTTAATTTTGGGGCCGTAGTCTCAATTGGCTAGAGCGGTCCGATTGCATCGGACGGGTTGAGGGTTCAAGAGGGTAGATGGTTCGGTACAAATATTATAAATTATAGAATAAAAATCTTACGTTTCGGGGCTGTAGCTCACTTGGCTAGAGCGCCTCGTTTGCACCGAGGAGGCAGAGGGTTCGATTCCCTCCAGCTCCACCACTGAAATGGTGGAGTTTTTTTTGTATCTCAATTCTGTAGAGCGGTCCGATGAATCGGACAGGCAGAGGG
>JBAZPI010000006.1:0-28029 GCA_041648305.1 Candidatus Altimarinota bacterium
GTTCCCGCCTGTGCGAACAAGGAGTGCGGTCCCGATAACTGCGGCGGCTCCTGCGGACCCTGCGGCATCGGCAACATCTGCAACGACAACTTCGAGTGCGTGCCGGAACCCGTCGACCCCGACTGCATCCCCGACTGCGCCGGCAAGGTTTGCGGCGAAGACGGCTGCGGCGGTTCCTGTGCGCCAGGGTGCAAGGGCGACTTCACGTGCCAGAACGGCAACTGCGTGGAGAACCCCTGTGTCCCCAACTGCAACGGCAAGGTCTGTGGCAACGACAACTGCGGCGGCTCGTGCGGAACCTGCAAGGCTGGCGAAACCTGCCAGGCCGGACAGTGCGTGCAGCCGCCCCCGCCGCCCATCACCGAACAGACGATCGCTTTCCAACTCAACGGGAAGCTCATCGTCAACGTGACCGGACAGACGGAGGCGGTCGCGGCCTGGGCTGCCTACAAGTTCGCGGTGGCCAAGGATGCGGATCCGGACGGGGTCGTCCGAATCTTCATTGAGGCGACCTCCGTCCCCACCCCACCTCTCAACGGAGGATTCTACTCGGACCACCCCTTCAAGGTGGTCCAGACGTGGAATTCTCCGTATCCGCCGGCGTGTGACGGATACGGGGACACTCTGCAGCACGTCATTGCCTGGGAGGCGTCAGGGCCTCCTAACTGGCCGAAGAGTTTCTGGGTGCTCCTCTTCTGCCCCTCAGGCGGAGGCGACGACCCACCGCCGGGCCTCTAGAGCTCTCTTCCGGGGACCCAAAGCTCCGACAACTTCCCTGCCTCGGGTCCCCAAACTTCCTTTCATTCTTCCCTTCTTTTGCGCGCCGTTCTCCGGTCTCCTTGATCGGGCGGGCGGCGCGTATCCTTTCTCAAGAGGTGGGGGACGTCATCGTGTTTCGGCACGATCGGCGTCCTCCCCTCTCTCACCTTTTATTCATCCAGTCGAGCCCTTTCTTTTTTCCGTATCCGATTCCATGTCCTACCGCATTAAAATTCACCTTTATATTTAAAGGCTTTTTTGCTATAAGTTTGTAGCCGGGCGGCGCTGCCAAAGCAGTACTGCCACATCAGAATTATTAAATTAACAAAACACCATGCCATCAAATGAAAGATGTGTAAAAGTAGATCCTGATAAATGTATTGGTTGCACTCTTTGCACACAAATTTGTCCGAACGTATTCGAGATGCAAGATGACGGCAAATCAAAAGCGGTCAATTCTTGCAACGACACGACCGAAAAACTTGAACAAGCAATTGAAGCCTGCCCGGTAGGTGCGATCATCTGGGACGACAGTGCCAAGTAGCCAGAAATAGCCACAACCTGTTTTTGCCAAATGCCAAAAACCAGATCAAAAAAATCAGATAAATTTATTCCTTGCTGCCAAAAAGGAGACAAGATTTGCGGCAAGGTTAAGCGCGCAAGGTTGATTCAAACCGCGCCAAAAACCGCTGGCGCTGCTGGCGCTGGCGCCGGCACAAGCGCAGGCACAGGAGCTCTGAACGTACGCGCGAACCTCCGCAAGGACGATAAAGAATGGGTCTACACTCAAACCGTGCGCGATCACTTTTTCAATCCGCGCAATTTGCTGAGTCCCGAGAAAGAAGCGTCCTACAAAGCTGATGGAGTTGGCGAGGTCGGCTCACCTGCTTGCGGGGATGTGATGAAAGTTTGGATCCGCGTGAAGCCGGTCTATAAAGGCAGTAAACTCGGTGCGAGAAAGCTTGACCTTAAAAAATCCCTTATCACCGACCTTAAATGGCAAACTTTCGGCTGCGGATCCGCTATTTCTTCAACTTCGATGATGTCCGTTATGGTGACTGAAAATGGCGGCATGTCGATTAATCAAGCTTTGAAGCTCAAGGCGATGGACATCAACGCACGCTTGGGCGGGCTGCCATCAATAAAACTTCACTGCAGCGTTCTTGGAGATCAGGCGCTGAAGAAAGCGATTGAGAATTACTTGGGGAGGGCCTGAAATCCCACTTTTTCTTCGAGTGTTTTTTCGATGAACCTGTTCACGCTGAGCTCGCTGGCTTGAGCGAGCAGTTCTACCCTTGTGTGCAGCTCGGGATTTATTCTTAGTGGTATTTTTCCTTTCGGTTTTTTATTTATTTTCTCACCGGTGTAATCTTCTTCCGGGATTTTATGTCCGTATTTTTTGCATGACTTCATGTATTCTTCTATCGTCAGCATCACCATCTCGTCAAGTTCTTCAATCGTATCGGCGTACACATGCATATTTGGAAACTTTGGGATAATCGCTTTGAATCCTATGTCTTTGCCTGTTCCTAATCGTTTTACCAAATAGTTGTAATTATATTTTTTATATTCTTTCATTTTCTTCTTGCTTAATTATTTTAATTATATCTTTGACGTATGCTTTTTTGACTATCCCGCTATGTACTGGGATTGTAATGTTCTTTGCTTCTTTGCCTTCCCCCTTCTGGAAGAAAAAATGGCTTCCTTTCATTCTTTTTATTTGGAAATTCAAAATCTTTAATACTTGAATCGCTTCTCTAAACGATGCGTCTCCCCTCTTGTTACAAAATCTTGCCAGTCTTTTGTCTATTTCCGCCATTTTGTCTCCGGTTACATGATATCATTTTTGATATCACTTTGCAAATAGTAATTTTTTAAACGATATAAGCAACAACTTGATTTTACAGGTCGCTTCTTACATTTTTCTTAACTTTCCTTTAATTTTTCCTTACATTTTTCTTAAATTTCGCTTACACTTCGGGGTGTCGCGAGGCATTATCATCGAGCCGGGTTATCCATAACAACTTAAATTTATGTACGACTTTATCGTTATAGGTAGTGGAGCGAGTGGGCTTTCGGCGGCTATGTATGCCGCGAGGTTGAACCTGAAAACTCTCGTGATTGGCGAACAACCGGGCGGACTTATTACGACTACTCACATTGTTGAGAATTGGCCCGGGACTCTGAGCGTGAGCGGGCCTGATTTGGGGATGAATCTTTTTGAGCACGCAAAGAAGAGCGGAGCTGAGTTTAAGAATGAGAAAGTCGTCGAGGTTGCCAAAAAGGATGGCACCGGGGTTGGCTCTGGAACTGGTGCTAGTACTGATGCCAGCGCTGAGACGGGCGCTAGCAAACCCACCTATGTGGTCAAAACCGCTTCCGGTGAGTATGAGGGTCGAACGGTTTTGTTCGCAACCGGTACGAAGCATCGAGGTCTGGACGCACCTGGCATCAAGGAATTCGAGAACAAAGGAGTTTCATATTGCGCGCTGTGTGATGGCGGGTTTTATAAGGGTAAAGTTGTTTGCGTGGTTGGTGGTGGAGACAGCGCGGCGAAAGAGGCGATATTTTTGGCCGAGCACGCGTCGAAAGTTTATATAATTGTGCGCAAAGATATTTTGCGAGCTGAGCCGCGCAATCAAGAGTTGATAGACGGCTCTGATAAAATTGAAGTGTTGTTTAAGACCGAGATCGCCGAAGTTTTGCCTGATGAAAGTGGTTCGAAAGTTGGGCGTGTGCGATTTAAAGATGGCAAGGAGTTGGCGATGGACGGAATTTTCCTCGCGATCGGGCATCTTGCGCAAACTGAAGTCGCCTCCGCTCTTGGCGTCGAGTTGAATGAAAAGGACGAGATTAAAATAAATCGTCATTCCGAGACTAATTTGCCCGGAGTTTTCGCGGCCGGCGATTGCGCCGACACTGAATTCAAGCAGGCAATCACTGGAAGCGCCGAGGGTGTGACTGCGGCGTATTATGCGTTCAAGTATATTCAATAAATACCTGTGGGGATCGGCGCAGGCGTCCCTGATGTTCAGGATGGAGTCTGAATAGAGTTGTTTCACAATCTTTATCTTCTTTTGTCACGGAAATCCCCGGGGATTTCCGTGACTTTCTGATCGATTTATTGTGTAGCAGTTCTGATGGAAGCGGGTAATCAAATTCTTTCCAATAACCTCAAAATCATCCTGACTCCCACTGCTGTCGCGCCGTTTTGTTCGTATTTTTTCGGATCTTTCGTGAATGCCGTTCCGGCTATGTCGATATGCGCCCACGCCTTGCATGCTTTATCGTCGACAAAATTTTCCAGGAAGGCCGCGCCTTTGCTTGCTCCCGCGAGGTGGGCGGTCCCTTCGTCACAATTGACGAGATCGGCTACTTTTGATTTTAATTTTTCTCTATGGTCTTCGTGAATTGGCAATTCCCACATTAATTCGTCAGTTTCCTCTCCAGCTTGTACTATTTTTTTGATCAGGCTCTGGCCGCTACCGTGGCTGCTGCCGTTGTTGTTGCCCAAAACACCCGAGTATCTATCCCCTAGCGCCGCCATTACTGAGCCTGTGAGGGTCGCGATGTCAATCATATAACGAGGCTTGTAGCTACATCCGTGAGTCAAGGCATCAGCGACGATAACCCTACCTTCCGCATCGGTATTTGTAATTTCCACAGTCTTGCCGTTCAACATTGTGATAATGTCGCTTGGGCGAAGCGCTTTCCCGTCTATCATATTTTCGGCGAGCGGCAAAATCCCGATGACATTTTGCTTGATTTTCAGTTCTTTCAGCACACTGAAAATCCCGATTATCGCAGAAGCGCCGGCTTTGTCGCAGTGCATGTCTTCAATATGCTTCGTTGGCTTAAGATTGTATCCGCCGGTGTCAAAAATTATTCCCTTGCCGATTAAAACCACGGGTGGCAGTGAGCCTCCGCCTCTGTATTCCAGAATTATGCATTTTGCCGGTTTTGTGGAGCCCTGCCCTATTGCGAGTAGGCCGCCCCAGCCCAAATGTTCCAATTTTTGTTTATTGAAAACTCTGAGTTTGTATCCATAGTCGCCGGCAAGGTGTTTCGCCACCCGTTCGAAATAATCAGCGTCAACAATGTTCGCGGGACCGTTGACCAAATCCTTGGCGATGTTTGCGGCCTGGGCGAGTATAAGCGCTTTTAAGGCGCTTTCTTTGACCTTCGATTCTTTGGCCGTCACCGTTACCAGAGTGATTTCTTTTACATCTTTTTTTTCTTCTTTTTTTAATTCGGCTCCTGTTTTGTATTTTGAGACTCGGTAATTTTTTAGAGCGATTCCTTCGACTAATTCTTGGACGTACAGGTTTAGTTCCGGCGTCAAAATGACTATTACTTTGGTCTGTTTGTTGTCTTTCGCCAGCGAGCAGATATCCGCCCCGAGCTCCCGCGAGTGTTTCGCGGAAAATTTATCTCTTTCTCCGCATCCGACAAAAACCAATTTTTCGGGGAGATGTTTTGAATCGACCGTGAAGATGGCGTTTTCGGATTTCTTGCCGTCAAATTCTTTTTCTTTTTTGAATTTTTTAACAAACGAATTCAATTCTGTTGTATATTCGGCTGGCGTTTTTCCGCTTAAATATTCTTTGAAAAATGGAATAATTAGTAATCCGGTCTCGTTTTTAATGTTTTTTTGAGTTTTAATTTGCATTTCCTTGCTGGTTAAGATTTGCGGGCCAATGTCGCCAATGTCGAGTATGTCAAAAATAGCAGAAATATTACTTAAAATCCAAGAGATTTATCCGAGGAATTTATCCAAGAAATTTTTCCGCTTTCTCTAGGAGTTGTTTGGCGTTTTTGAAAGTCAATTTTTTCATGGCTTCCTCGAATGTAAGCCAAAAAAAGTTCTTGTGCTCAAATGAAATCGTGACGACGGTCGTCTTTGTTTTCGCTAAAAAGAATACAACTTGCTTACGAGATGGTTTTCCGGCTTTTTTGTAGGTGTAATGGACTAATTCGCGAAACCCGGGAATAAATTCGATGTCTGAAATACCGGTTTCTTCTTCAAGTTCTCGTGCCGCTGTTGCGTATTCGTCTTTGTCACGATCCTCAACGTGTCCTTTTGGAAAATCAAAGTGACCTCCCGGATAATGCAGGACCAGGTATTTGCGCTCGGTTGGTGCCTCGCGTCCGGAGGCTTGCCCTTTTTGGAGTTTGCCCGAGTGGAAAAGAACTATCCCGCAGGATTTTTCGTCCACTCGTGCTACTCGTGCTACTTGCGCTACTTGTGCTACTTGTGCCATCCTTTTTTGATTAAAGCCTTTTTGGCCGCGTCTTCTTCCGCTTTTTGTTTACTGGAGCCAACGCCCGTTACCACTAATTTTTTGCCGATAAATACGCCACATTCAAATTTCTTATTGTGGTCGGGGCCGCTGTCCTTTATCAATTCATATGTTGGGGTGACATCCATTTTTTCTTGCACCATTTCTTGAAAACTCGATTTTGGATCTATGTGTAAATTATTTTCTATTATTTCGTCGAGACTCGCCAGGATCTGATCTTTTATGAATTTTTCCGTTACTTTAAACCCTTGATCTAAGTAAATCGCGCCAATCAAGGCTTCCAAAGTATTTGCAAGAATGTAATTTTTCTTGCGACCTCCTGATTTCTCTTCGCCGTGACTCAAGAATAAGTATTCCCCAAGATTTAGTTCGCGCGCAACCTCTGCCAAATTTTTGCCCTGAACAAGCGCACTTCTAAAATTTGTCATTTCGCCTTCCGTCTGCTCCGGGTGGTTTCTGTAGAGATGTTCTGTGGAAATTAATTCCAATACCGCGTCGCCCAAGAATTCCATCCTTTCGTTATGATCAATACTTTCATTTCTGTGCTCATTTACGTAGGACTTGTGGACAAAAGCTATGCTCAAGAGCGACTTGTCTTTGAATTTGACCCCAATTTTTTTCTCGAGCACCGCATACTTTTGGGTTTCGAACTTTTGCATTTTTTCTTGTTAATATTTTTGGTCATTACTGAGCTTAATACACCATTGATAAATTTGGAACTGTTTATGTCACCGAAATGTTTCGCAATTTCAATTGCCTCGTTTATCGCCACGACCGGCGGAATGTCGAGTGAGAAGACAATTTCGTAGACACCAATTTCGAGAATAGCTCTGTCAATGTTCGCAATTTTTTCAATCGGCCATTCCGGCGCGTGTTTTTCGACGATTTTGATTATTTTCTTGCGATTTTTGACGATCCCTTCCAGAAGATTATATGCGAAATCTTCGTTCCTTAGTTTCGGGGCAAATTCAGCAAGCATACTTTTTAGTATCTTCTTCGGATCTCCTCCTCTAAACCCGTGTACAAACAGCGTTTGCATAACACATGTTCGTGCGAGGTGTCTGTTGCTTGCCATTTTAAATAACAATTAAGCTTTGACCTTTGTGATTTTCTTCATCTCTTTTTCGATATCGAGTACTTGTCTTCCTCTGTATTTGCCACACTTTCCACACGCTGTGTGTGAAATAACTTTCGCTCCACAAGAGGGACATTTTACTAAATTCGTTATATTTGTGAGACGTTTTCTCGTTTTTGTCTGAAAACTCTGGTACCTTCTTTTACCTCGCGATTTACAGAGCTTGTACTTGGGTGTAGGTTTTTTAGACATTGTTTTACAGGTTAATCCAGGCTAATCCCCGGACAGTGAGTAGAGCATACCGGAACCAAAGGAAAATGCAAGATTATTTCTTGTCTTAAAAACTCTCTAATATCGATCGTTTGGTATTTCACGTCCACGTACTGGATTTCTTCTCTAAATTCTCTTTGTGGCTTGTCAACCGCGTACTGTTTTTCGGCTAATGAAATTCGCACTTTTTGCGTATAATTTTCAAGGCATTTTCCGCACTGCAATTCAATGTCAATTTCCATGTTCCTTAATTGTACGTTGAATTCCCTATCAATTTTCATGATCTGCATCCTACCTTTCAAGTTGCTCAGAGGCTTGATGTCGGGGTCGTTCAAACTTATCTCGATATCCATTGTGTATTCCTCGGTGGCTCCTTGCGGCCTGCCGGCAAGTTCTGAAATACTAAATACTAGAGGGTCGCGGTTGGGTTGTTTGGCGCGGCCGCTGCTGCTGCCGTTGCGCTTGCTGTTGTGCTCGCTGTTGTGATCAACTTTTTTGTTCATGTTGGTGAGATTTAGCTGCGACCTTCGGTCGCTATTAATCGCGGTTGGCCATCATCAGCCTTAAAATAAAGAGGAAGAGGTTGAAAATGTCTAAATAAAGTTGAAGCGCGGCATCAACGTACATGTTTTCCGGGTATCTCTTGAGTTTTTGGAAGTCGTGCATTGTGTATCCTGTAAAGATTAGAACTCCGATGCCTGAATAAACGATCTCCATTGTCCCGCCCCACGGGAAAAATATTCCCAGAATTCCGGTGATGATTAGTCCTATTAAACCTATAGTTAAAAATCCTCTCATTCCTGACAGTTGAAGATGGGTTGTCCATCCGAAAACGGCTGCGGCCGTAAATGTGAGCGTTGTTGCCAGGAGAGCTTTCATGATAATTGCGACACCTCCGTAGCTTGCGGCTACAACCGCGACCAAAGGGGCTATTGTCATCCCTGTAATAAATGCGAAAGCGGCGAATAGAATTCTGTTGAGCGGGGAGGTTTGGCTCCAGAGGCGGGAGGTAAAGATAATTATTAATTCAGCTCCGAACAGGACCCACATAAGCCACGGCGTTGCAAAAAAGTAGACGAGCCAGTAGTTGAAAGTCACATATGTGCCCGCGAGCGATGCGAGGATCGCCAGTGCGAAGAAGGACATAACTTTCCCGAAAAATGTCATAGAGTAGCTTTTCCCCATTACTTCTGCTGGGGCTTGAGGTTGTGAATTGAACATAGTTAAAATTGTTATAGGTTGGTTGCTTTGAGTTTGTTGCTTGCTGATTATAAAAGCCCCTGCTGTAGTTGAGCAAGGGCTTTTAGTGTTACTGAGAGTTTTTCTAGCGCGAGGTTTAATTCCTCAATGCGCTGAATACGTTGTTCATGAGGTTGTCCAATAAGTCATTTAATTCGTCCGAGGTGTCCTCAAGGTCATTGTCGTAGTCATAATTGTCGTCTGGTTGGTAGTCTCCTCCCATTCCTTGTCCCCCGTCTGTTCCCCAATTATCCCCTCCGAAATTGTCTTCTTCGAAGTTGGTGTCATTGTTTCCACCATTGTCTTCATTGAAGTCCACTTCCCAGTCAGATGATTCGATGTCTATAACATTGTCATAATCCAGGAAGTCACTGAATTCTTCGATATTAGTCATCTCAATTTGGAAATTTTTATACCCGCTGTCCAATATTTTTGTGAATTCAGCACGGTTTAGTGTGTCATTGCTTCGGATTGTCGGAAGGCCTTGTCCGTTTCCACCGTCTCCGCTCAAGACACCGTAGTCATGCAGAGTTTCGATGTCGTTGAAGTGTGGGTCTGAAGTTGGGAGGTCGCCGAAGCTGGGATCGGAATGTATTTCAGAGGTTCTGATCGTTGCTTCAATCATTGTTTTCGCCATTTCTCCACGAGTAACCAAGTGTCCCGGGGGATAAAGAGTTATGTCAAGGTTTTCCGCCGTGGCAAAATATGGCTCCGACCAGTCCCCCTGCGCCGGGCTGTATGACGTTGATGTGTTTGTTGATCCATATCCGAATTTTTCAAGAGTCATTCTCAAGACTTCATTGAATGAAATCGTATCTCCACCGGCAAATTCGTATGTACCGTCAGGGGTTATTTTCCCTTTCAAGAAGTCCATATTTTCAACTGACTCAAAATACCAGACGTTGTCATCATAGTCGGGGAATGAAATGATTCCGTCCTGATATTTATTTTCTTTCGACTGGTCCTTGTGTTGGGCTATTTCCTTGACAAGTTCGCCTTTCGTCACTCCACCGTCCCTGTAACTTTCCAAGGTTTCGATAATGCCGTCAAGACCGTCGCCGTAGAAGTTGTATCCCATGACATCTTCCTCTAAATACGCCATAGAGTTGTCCTGTTCGACAACTTCCTCATATATATCGCCCAGGTTTGCTTTTTTCTCCAAAAAGTCGTTCTGTTCGCCTTCCGGGACTCTATCTAAAATAGCGAAAGTCCTTTCAGCCAGCATTTTATTGCCTTCGACGAGCTGTTGGATCATTGTCGGGTTCGCCATCAAGATTTTCTCAACCAATTTTAATTGTTTTTCATAGCTCCATTCTTCTGAAAACTGGTTAAAATCTTCGTCGATTTCCCCAAATCCGAGCTCGTTGAATTTCGGATTAGGCTTGCCCAAGAATTTTTCCGCTTTTCTTCCGAATTCCTCCAATTTGAATTGAATTTTTTTCGCTTTTTCCATGTCGCCTTCTTGAAGAGCCGTCAGTCCGTCAGTCGCCATAGTTTCTGCGACACTTATCATTTCTTCCGCTTTTGCTTTTTGATTTTCATTCATGTACGGCAACTCTAACTCCTTGAAACGCTTTACGTTGGCAAGTACATCGTTGAACATTTGTCCGATCCACTGTTGATCTTTTATGTCTTGAAATTTCTCCCAGAAGTCGCCTGTTTCATACCATAAATCTTCGAGCTCCCATTGAAAAACCTCGAAATCCTCCCACATTGCTCCGTTTTTCATAAGGTCAAGTATCTGTTTTTGCAGAGCCATGATTTTTTCTTCAGCTTCCAAGTGATTTTCAATGCTTGTTTTCCATTCCTCAGATACGGTTTCGAGCATTTCCGTGAGGAACTCGCTGTCCTTTGCAAATTGTTTTTCCTGTCTTGCCAAGTCCTTTTCCCTCCTTTTTATTTCATCGGCCATTCTGGCTGTTTCCAGTTCTTTTTGGACACTCCAGATTTGTTCCCTCACAGCGTCAATTTCCTCCTGGGTTGTGGCCGCTTCCATCTGGCTTGACAGCGAATCGATTGTGCTTAGAAGCGAATCTGCTCCCGCTCTTTCAGCTTCTCTCCGCATTCTCTTAAGATCCCTGAGATCATTCTTTATTCTTTCATTCTTGCATGCGGGATCGGAAAAACACTGGTCGTCGCCGCCGCCAAAATTATCACCGCTATTCGGCTGATTTGTATTGCCGGTGTTCCAATTGTTGTCAGTGTTTGTGTTGTCGCAAGTTGTTCCTGCGGCACATCCTCCGCCTCCGCCAGAGCCGCTATCCCAGTTCGTGTTGTCAGGCTGGTAGTTGTTTGTTGGGGGATTTGTATTGCCCGTATCCCCGTTCGTGTTGTCGCAAGTTGTTCCTGGGGCGCATCCTCCGCCTCCGCTATCCACAGAGCCGCTATCCCCGTTCGTGTTGTCGGGCTGTGAGTCAGTCGTTGAAGAATTTGTCCCGCTGCCGCCAGCTCCGGAATCTGTAGATCCGTTATCGATGCCAGACGTATCGCCGCCGGATGCGTCTCCGCCCGATGCATCGTCTTCCGTAACAAGCACGCTGGAGAATCCAGATTGCTGGTAATCCCCTCCTATGCTTGGTGCCAAAATTAGGACACTAAGCGCTACTAGTAAAGCTACTAGCAGTTTGGGCTTGCACTTGCAGTCGGCGCAATTACAAAATTTGCACGAACCGCATGAGCTTCCGCCCTTTTTTCCTTTTGCCATTTTGAATGGGTTAAGATTTGTTTTTATTTTTAATATATTTAAAAGTTTTATATTCGTTTTACTTCGTTCTACGCTATGTATAGTACCATGTTTGCGTAGTTTTGTAAAGCCCCTAAAGTTACATTCTTCTTATTTTTGATGTCGCTTTTTGCTATAAGTGTGTGGCTATAACTGTGTGGCTATGAAGAATTTGCTGACATGGGTGGAGGTTTCGCGGGATGCGCTCTCCCATAACATCAAGGAATTTAAGAAACGTGTTGGATCGAATGTTATTCTATGCCCATGCGTTAAGGCGAATGCTTACGGACATGGTTTAGTTGAAGTTTCGAAAGTTTTTTTGGATAGTGGCGCCGATTGGCTTGCCGTGAACGCTTTGTATGAAGCTGAGGTTTTGCGCTGCAAGGCCGGCATCACGGCTCCCATTTATATTATGGGTTATACAATGATGGAGGATTTGGCGCGGGTGTGGGAGCTTGGGGTGCGACAAGTTGTTTATGATCGGGAGACTGTAGAAAAGTTGGGGGAGGTGGCCGGACAATTTGATAAGCCCATTAAGCTTCATATCAAGGTTGAAACAGGTAATAACAGGCAAGGAATTCGTATCGAAGATCTGGTTGATTTTGCGAAACATATTTTGAGTGTTGGCGGGGCCGGAACTGGGGCCAGTGGCGAGGCCGGGCCTTGCGGCAGCGGCAAGCTCGAGATCGAAGGAATTGCGACCCATTTTGCCAATATTGAAGATACGACCGATCACACTTACGCTTTTGAGCAACTTGAGAAATTCAAAAAAGCCCAAGAGATGCTGAAGGAGGCTGGTATAGAAGTCCCGATGATGCATTGCGCGAATTCCGCGGCGACGATTTTGTATCCGGAGACTTATTTGAACATGGTTAGGGTTGGCATATCCGCATATGGGATGTGGCCGTCTCCTGAGACGCGCGTGAGCTACCAAAATTTGCACAAGAATGGTTTTGAACTACAGCCCGCGTTCACGTGGAAATCGATTGTCGCACAGGTAAAAAACGTGACGAAAGGAGATTTTATCGGATATGGCTGCACTTGCAGGGCGACGCGCGACACGAAGATGGCAATAATTCCTATTGGCTATTACGATGGTTATGACAGACGTTTATCGAGCAATGCTCATGTTTTGATACGCGGTCAGAGAGCGAAGGTGCTGGGAAGAGTTTGTATGAATATTGTCATGGTTGACGCGTCCGATATCCCAGATGTTGTAGTTGAAGATGAAGTTGTCTTGATGGGCGCGCAGGAGTTTGATGGCGTTCGCGATGTGATTTCGGCCGAGCAGTTCGCAGAATGGGTCGGAACGATCAATTACGAAGTGACGACACGTGTGAACGAGAGGATTCCGAGAATCGTAACTACCTAGCATCGCCCTGTATGAACAATAAATTTATACAGATTTTGGATAATGGGGAGGTTCTGATTGATATTCCGGGTGATTTTGTAAATGTGCCGATGTATTTCAAGCAAGGACTGACTGATGACGATTCGATGAAATTGCGCGAGGGTATCGTCGTGCGGCTTTTGGAAGCCAAAAAGCATTTACCCAGAGGATGGAATTTTAAAATTTGGGATGGTTACCGCCCATTAAGCGTTCAGGAAAAATTATATAAAGGCCTGTGGGATTTGCGCGCGAAAGAGAATCCGGCCTGGGGAGAAAGCCGTCTTAAAAAAGAGGTTGAAAAATTTGTCGCGTTTCCGAGTTATGATCCGCTTAAACCTTCTCCACATAACACTGGCGGAGCGGTCGATTTGACTATAATCAACGCCAAAGGCGAAGAGCTGCCCATGGGAAGCGGGTTCGATGAATTTCACGAGAGATCGTATGGGGATTATTTTGAAGCTGGGGTCGGGGCAGGTTCGAATGACCCGATGTCGAAAATCTATCAAGAAAATCGGCTGGTTTTGAAGGAAATTCTTGTTGAAGAGGGGTTTGCGCCGTACAAGTGGGAGTGGTGGCATTTGAGTTATGGCAATCAAGATTGGGCAAGATTCAGGAAAGAGTCGGTTGCGATTTACGGGTCAGTTGAGTTATAATTTTATCATATGGCTAAAAAAGTTGTCGGCGTGATTTTTGGAGGAAGAAGCGGCGAACATGAAGTTTCGCTTGTTTCAGCGACGAGCGTGATCAAAGAAATGCCAAAGGACAAATACAGTGTTAAAGAAATTGGGATATCGAAAGATGGGAAGTGGTATGCAGGTGAAGCTGCCGCTAGCGGAGCCAAGGGGAGCGGAGCCAAGGGGAGCGGGGCCAAGGGGAGCGAGGCCGAGGGGAGCGGGGCCGGGCTGGTTGAGAAATTCAAATCTGGCGGTTTGGGCGAGGGTTTGAGCGGACTTACGCCCGTTTCATTCGAAGAGGCTCTCCGCGGATGTGATATTGCTTTTCCAGTTTTACATGGCCCCTTTGGCGAAGATGGGACAATCCAAGGACTTTTTGAAATGATGGGAATTGCCTATGTCGGATGTGGAGTTTTGGCTTCAAGCGCATGTATGGACAAAATTGTCTGCAAGGACGTTTTAAATCAGGCTGGAATAAAAATCGTTCCTTATGTGAATTTTTTGCGAAGCGAGTGGACGGCGGGAGGGAAAGCTGTTTCGAAGGATGCCGCCGCGAAGATTATCGAGCGGATTGAAAAAGAAATCGGATATCCGTGTTTCGTGAAACCTTCAAATATGGGGTCGTCTGTTGGGATATCGAAGGTTAAGGTACGCGATGGCAGAGAGGGTGGCCCTTCGTTGAAAGCAGCGATTGATCTTGCCGCGAAATTCGACAGCAGAATTTTAGTTGAGAAAAGCGTGAATGCTCGCGAGATTGAATGCGCTGTTCTTGGGAATGAAGAGGCTTTGGCCGCCGAGCTCGGTGAAATCTTGGTCGGTGGGGAATTTTATGACTACAACGATAAATATGTCGATGGGAAATCCAAGACTGTAATCCCGATTCCAGATCTTTCCGACGATGTTAAGGCGAACATCCAAGAGATGTGTTTGAGGGCATATAAAGCCATGGATTGTAGTGGGCTCGCTAGGGCTGATTGTTTTCTTGATCGTGATACCGGCGAAGTTTATTTGAATGAGATAAACACTTTGCCCGGTTTTACTTCGATAAGCATGTATCCGAAAATGTGGCAGGCTTCCGGCGTCAGTTATCCTGAATTGATCGACAGATTGATTCAGCTTGGCTTTGACCGCTTTGAAGAAAGGGCAAAAAATCAAATTAGCTTTGACAGCGGGAGTGACTGGTTTAAAGCTTCTTGACGATATTTTCATCTCCAGGGTTGAAATTACATAATGCTTTGTGCGAGTGTTTTTTAGAACCAAAATTGACAGCTTGACAAAATACAGCAGTAGGCTCCGCGGCCGCCAGCTGCAGAAAAGTCTGGTAAAATGGGACGGTGGAGACTGGAGATGGAATGACTCAAATTGTGGGAATTGCTGCAGAGACCCCCTTGACGATATGATTCAAGCTAAAGTATATTTATCGAGATTTTCCTGGGCCGAGAGAGCCAATCAGTCTAGCCAACCAATCGATGTTTTTCTTTCATAAAAAAAAACCGCAATCTTCCGTGAACGGCAATTTTATTGCTCTTGATATTGGGACTGATGAGGTCAAGGCTTTGTTGGTCGAGAGTGACGGGAAAAAAGGTCATGTCAAAGGTTTTGGAAAGAAAAAACAGAAGCTTGGCGATATGCAAAGCGGGGCTGTCACAGATATCGCCGCCGTGATCGCGAATTGTCATAGCGCTATTCGTGATGCGGAAAGAATGGCCGGCACTAGAGCTTTGCAGGTAATTATGGGAATCGGCGGCGAGTTGGTAAAGGGAGCGACAACGACCGTTTCATATGTTCGCCGTGATCCGACTTCGAAAATCGATTTGGCTGAACTTAAAAATATCGTCCATAAAATTCAATGGAAGGCTTTTGACCAGGTTAGAAGCCAGCTTTCTTACGAAACCGGTTATAATGAGATCGACGTGAAGTTGGTCAATGCCGCGATTGTCGATGTGCGAATCGATGGCTACAAAGTCACTAATCCAATCGGATTCCAGGGCAAAGAAGTGAGCGTAAGTATTTTTAACGCGTTCGCGCCGTTGGTTCATTACGGGGCTCTGCAAACTATTGCCGCTGAGATTGACAAGGAACTTTTGGCGATTACCGCGGAGCCGTATGCGATTGCGCGCGCGCTGGACAATGACGACGGGAAATTCGGTGCGATTTTTATAGATGTGGGAGGCGGCACTACCGATATAGCCGTTGTGCGCGATGGGATGTTGGAAGGGACGAAAATGTTCACGCTTGGCGGGCGCACTTTTACAAAACGTCTTGCCCAGAGTTTGAATATTTCCTTCACTGAGGCCGATGAAATCAAGATCGCGTATGCCACCGACAAACTTGAAAAACAATCTCATAGAATCGTTCGCGAGGCGATGAAAAGCGATTGCGACGTTTGGCTTTCTGGAGTCGCTTTGACTCTGAGTGAATTTGAAAATATCGATATATTTCCTTCAAAAATTTTGTTGTGTGGGGGCGGAGCCAATTTACCTGAGATTCGTGAAGTTTTGGAATCGCGTGAATGGGTGCAATCTCTTCCTTTCGCGAAAAAACCACAAGTTGCCTACATAAACACAAAATATATTTCCAGTTTGATAGACGAGACGAAGGTTCTTAACCAGCCCGAAGACGTAACCCCGATGGCGCTTGCGCATTTGGGGCTTGAATTCATGAAGGAAGAGCAAGTTCTTTCTAAAGTACTCAAAAAAGTTGTGAGACTGATGCAAATTTGATGCAAATTTAATGCGAATTTAATGCGTTAAAAAAATGTCCAAGGATAAGGAAAGAAAAAATCTGGAAAAACTGCACAAAAAGATTCAAAAGTCCGAAAAAGAATCTCTGGTTGAAGATATTCAGGTTCAATATAAGCAGCAAGTTAGTGATGAATTTGAAATTGCCGATGATAAAATCGACAAAAGCGAGGTTATTTCGGCAAAAAAAGTTGTTTATATAGAGATCGATGATGAGGTGACTACCGTTTACGACAAAGTGCGCGACCTTAAAATGAAACATATTTATTTGGTTGTGCCTCGCCGGGCTGTTTTGTTTCAGAGTATTGTGAATTTGAAGATTTTAAAGAGGAAGGCTTCGGAGGATGGCAAGGGCTTGTACATTATCACGAACGACAAAAACGGGATTTATTTGGCGGAGCAGGTTGGATTGCCGGTGTATGACAAAGTTTCGACTGAGGGGAAACCGGTTTTATTTTCTTCAACTGAAGAAGATGAAAAACTTCGCATTACGCCTCTGAAGGCCACCGTAAACGCTGTTATTGATGAGGCGCCGACGCGCAGGACCGAGCGGAAATTGTCTATTTCCGAGATTTTAAGTTTCAAGAGAGATAAAAAATCGATATTGGGCGTCAAAAAACTGAGCGATGTTAAGCCAAAACCTTTTCCTTTTGGATTGGGCGGCGGTGGTGGGGGCGGGGGTAGCGGCGGGGATGTCGCCAAAGAGGCCGAAGTCAAAGCGAAAAAAGAAGAAAAAATCCGAAAACATAGATTGGTTCTTGTCGCTCCAAACAAGCAGGCGTTAATCGGGCTTGCTGCTGTGAGTATTTTGATTTTGATGGTTATTTTTTATGTGGCTCTGCCTGGCGCGACTCTTTATTTGACTCCGTCCGCGAGCGTCCTTGAAAAATCCGTGAATGTGACGTTGGCCGAATACGAGAAAAACAAGGCCGAGCTTGAGGCCGGGGCTCCTCATATGATCGCCAGTTATCAAGTAACTGCCAAAGTTGAAAGGAGCGCGATTCACTTTGCGACCGGGAAAGAGTTGTCGTCTAATGCTTCGAACGCCAGCGGGAATATAACGATTATAAATACTGCAGGTTACGAGTGGCCGCTTGTCGCGACGACGCGATTCCAGACCAATGAAGGGCTTGTGTTCAGAATTCCGGAGGAGATTTTGGTGCCGGCCGCGACGAGCACAGGGCCGGGGAAGGTTGATGTGTATGTTGTGGCCGATAGTGTTGATGCGTTCGGACAGATTGTGGGAGAGAAAGGGAATATAGGCCCGACCAAGTTTTTCCTTCCCGGTTTAAAGGATTCAAGCAGGAGCGTCTTGTACGCGGAAAGCAAAACGGATATGAAGGGTGGCGTCACCGACTACACCACTTTTGTTTCTGACGAAGATATCGAAGCCGCTAAATTAAAATTAAAAGAAGTCCTATACAAAGCCGTTGACGAAGAATTGAACAAAGAAGTCGACAAAAAGAATGATCTTGCGGAGGCGGATTACATTCTTTTGGTTGGTGAAGGAGCAGTATGGACAGGCGACGTTACCGTGAATCCCGTCACGACTGTTTCCGGGCAAGGGGTGGATCAATTTGAGGTTTCAGGCTATTTGACCGCTTCCGGTTATTGTTACAGCAAATCTGAAATGACCGCTATGCTGACTCAAGAATTGATGCTCAAAAAAAGTCCGCAGAAGAAACTTGTAAAAGTTAACGAAGATACTATTACTTACAGAATTTTTGAGAAGGATTCAGTATGGAATAAAATTAAAATCACCGCAAATATTAAGGGTATTGAGGAGTTTGATATAGACCCCGAGAAGGAAAACGGCGCTCGCCTGATCAATAAAATCAAGGAGCACATTCTCGGCAAGAATATTACGGATGCGAAGAATTACATTCAAAATCTTCCTGAAATTAATAAAGTCGAAATAGACAGTTGGCCCGCGTGGTCGCCCACCATCCCGAGTGTTCCTGACAATATTGATATTGAGGTAAGAGACGCGGTGACGGTTGAATAGGGGGTGGGTTGGGCTGCAGATTAGGCCGCCGAGTAAATTTTGTGTTTTTTGGAGATGGTTTATGGTATAATTATCTGTAGATTTGAAATAAAAATTTTTAACACCTTATTCTTATGATTAAAAAAGCTTTGGTTTCGGCTTGGATTTCTGTTTTGGCAGGCATGTTTTTATTTGCGATAAGCACCGCATTTGGGGTGCAAGTTCCGAGTGACGTTCCGCCTGCAGGATTGGTAACTCCGACGTTTAGTGGGATAGAGGTTGGTACTGCATGGGCAAAGTTACAGATGGTGAATGTATTAGATGTGAAAGGAAACATTACTAATTCAATACCATTTACAGCTGTGACTGTGAATGATGCTATGGAAGTTGTTGATAAGCTTATTGTGGATGGTGCAACAGAATTGTATAGTGGACTAGGAGTTGTAGGAGATACTTTATTGAATGGCGGTGTAATTATTGCTGGCGAAATATCTAGGACTGGTAATGATCCTGTTACTATAAATGACGATTTAACCGTTTTCCAGCAGTTAGATGTTACTTCAGACACATCTCTCGGCGGTAATGTTGGTATTGCTGCCGACAAAATTCTTACTGTTGATAATATCGAAACGAATTCTGGTCACTTAAATGTTGATTTCAATTCTCCTGTGAAATTTAACGATGGTGCCACTTTTACTATCGTTCCGAGTTTTCCAGCTGGTGAAATAGTTCAATTTTCTAAAATTGACGTATTGACGGAAATAGCAAATCCTAATTTAGGCATGAGTTTTGTGAAAATCAACGATCTACAAGGTTTATATGTTACTGGTCCAATACAACTGGATGGTAATATTTCTAATTACAATCTGAATACAGTGGAGATTAATGATGGTTTAAAGGTTGTCGGTGCCGCAACCGCAAAAAGTTTTGGAACTTATACGTTCAGGGAGTCCGTCTATGGCACTCTATCTGGAACTGGAACTGGAACTGGATTTAAGCTTTTTTCTTGTAATGTTGGTGAACAGGCGGTTTCCTGTTATGGCAATGCTTATTCAAGTGTTCCGACTGTTGGAGATTTTTATTCTGGACAAACTTATGATGTCTATATGACTGGTCTCTACCCGTATTATGGCTGGTGCATGGTTAATTACAAAAATGCATCTGCGTCAACCAGATACATTAAAGCTGGAGCGCTTTGTTACAATCCCGGTATCTAGTTCGCAACGCTAGATTTACATTTATCAACTAACATTTCTTCGCCTATTTCTTCGCAAAGAGATGGATTTTCTTTTGCCAGTTCTGTTATCACGTCAAACTTGCAGCTGGATTTTTGGTTTTCATCCTCGATTTTATCGCATATCGTGTAATCTTTTTTGTCATACGCTTCCTGTTGAAGTTTTAATCGATCCGTATCTTCTGTTTTGAGTTTCAATTTCTTTTCGACTATGGTTTCGCAGTTCTCTTTATATCTTTCCAATTTTATTTTTCCACACAATGATTCGTCCATTTTTTCAATCGCTTCGCTGGTGAGGCGGTCCGCTTCTATAACTTTGACGCACTCTTCTTTTTTAGTACTGTCCGTAATTTCTTCACACATCTCCAAGTCCCCGGAATTTATGGCGTTTTCAAGCAACCTGCCGTCCAATATAGTGTCAGCGGTGACTTCTACCGGTTCGGTTGGTTCCGTGCTTTTATCTTCATTTTTTTCTTTAAAAAGCCCGCAACCGCTTAAACCGCCCAAGAGCGTCGCGAATAATATTATTGCCAAACATGTTAGTAGCATTTTTTTCATAGGAATTTGGTTATGAGGGTTTTATAAAGGCCATTTTTTTGCAAGGTTGAGTTGGAGCTGCTTATAGCCCGAGGTTCTTTCTGATTTCCTCCGCTTTCTTATCGTCCGCCTGCTTCATTTGAGTTTGCTCAACTTCTCTCTCGAGTTCCATCCACTCCTGATAGTGTTGGTCAGCCAACTTCTCCAGTTGCGGGACGTGTTTCTTTGAGAGAGCGGCGAATTTCTGTTTCTCTTCTTCGAAAATGCGAACCAATTCGTCGATTTGTTCCTGCTTGAGCTTCGGAATCGATTCAACAATTTTCTTTTTCTCGTCTTTTGAGAGAGAGATTGAACCTGCGAGAAGTCTAATAAATTTACTTTCGTCGAATTTCAAATTGTGAGCCGGACATTTTACCTTTAACTCCCTTGGAAGTTTGGTTCCAATCTGGAAGTTTGCCGGAGTGGTATCCTCTTGTGGCGGCATTCCTCCCTGTTGCCCGCCCTGCGGATAGCCTCCTTGTGGGTATCCCCCCTGTGGGTATCCCCCCTGTGGGTATGCCCCTGGCGGAGGTGGTGGATATGCGCCTGCACCTGGATATTGTGGGTAGCCGCCGTAGTATGGCTGCTGTGGGTAACCGCCCTGCGGATAGCCGCCCTGCGGGTAGCCTCCTTGTGGATATGCCCCTGGCGGAGGTGGTGGATATCCTCCTGGGGGTGGCATCGGATAGCCTCCTGCTTGTGGTGCGGCTTGTGGTGGAGGTGGTGGCATGCCGCCTCCTGGAGGAGGTTGCGGTAGTGGTGGAGTTGGCGCGCTACTTTTCGCCGGTGGTGGTGGTGGAGGGGTCGGAGGGGTAGCGCCTGCTCCTGCACCTGCTCCTTGTGATTGAGCTGATTGGTCTTTCTTTTGGTCGTCCATAATTAATTTGATTATTTGGTCTTTGGTTTGTGATCTTAGTTTATTTTACCTTTTTTTTCAATCGAAAACTAGACTTTTTAATATTTTGTGGTTAGAATCCCTATCGCTTTTTGAAAATTTGGTTGTTATTTCGGGCGATTAGCAACGCTTCGCGATTGCTAATGCCCTACGTTCAGATCTCGTGAAAAAGTAAACTTTTTCATTCGGTCTTCACTCCGGGCGATTAGCTCAGTTGGTAGAGCGTCCGTTTGACTTACGGAAGGTCAGTGGTTCGAGACCACTATCGCCCACCAGAAATTCGCAATCAAACACTTCTTCTAGATATTTAACAATAATTAAGTTTTTCTAAAACAACCTTGCGCAATTTCATTTTATTATGTACACTTAAGGTGAACTTAATAAACAAGCATTATGACTACAAAATTTGTGGGGATGAAGGATTTTCGTCAAAATATGTCTCAATATACTTCCCAAGCAAATGATGAAAAAATAAAATTTATTATTCTTAAAAAGAATGTTCCTGTTCTCGAAATAAATCCTATAGACGAAAAGGAATACGCTTATACAAAATTTTCCAAGGAACTTGAAGAATCTGAGCAGCAAATTAAGGAAGGAAAATTTTATACTCAAGAAGAAGTCATGATGGAATTTGGTCTACTATAAAGTTTATGTACAAAGTTATATATTCAGAAAACTCCATTAAAGATTTGAAGAGAATCGATAAATCAATCGCTCAAAGAATCGTTAAAAAGATAGCTTTTTTTTCGAGTCAAAAAGATATATTTGCTTTTTCTAAACCATTAATAGGCTTAGGGGATGGTAAATTCAGATTTCGTATTGGTGATTATAGAGCGATTTTTAAAATAGATAAATTGGGGAAAATCCAAATTTTAATGATATTAAATATCAAACATCGAAAGGAAATTTATCTCAGATAAACAAACACAAGTAAAAAAAGTAGAGAAGGACGTGTTACCCTCAATCTAAAACTTTTTTCATAACATAAATCTCAATATTCTTACTTCCGATTGGATGCAGAGATTTTTTAATTACTTTGTATCCGTGTTTTTTATAAAAATCTTTTGCTGTAACTGTAGATTTTAAGGTTATTTTTTTGCAACCCAGTTTTTTTATGGAATCTTCTGCTAATTTTAATAAACGTCTCCCGATGCCTTTGCCAATATAATCTTTGTGGACATAGAGTCCCCATAATTCTCCGTCTAAACTATGGTCAACAAAACCAACCACTTTGTAATTTTCAACCGCAACCCATCTTTTACATCTATCTGCATTACTACGAAACCGTTTCGCATTGGTTCTGCCAGACCAAACTTCAATAATATCTTTGGAATAATCTTTTGAGTTTACATTGCGAATTGTGGCTCGATGTAGACGGGCTATTCCAGCATAATCTTTATCTTGAACTAAACGTATTTTCATGCGATTGGAATTATACTTTTTTCTCTTTTTATCTCGCCGCAAGTCCAAACTGAAAAAAATAATTATCCAATTCTTCGAGTGAAGTGTCGTATTGATTTTGGCCGAAACAAATGTCGCATAAAACTTCACGGACTCGGGCTATTTCTTTATAACCTTTTTTCCACCTTGGATCCGCTAAAGTTAAATCAATTAATTCCAAAGCCCGATCTAGAGCCGAATCAAATTGACTCTGGTCGCGATTTTGTGAAAGTACCAAACGATGGATTTCGCTTCCTGTATTTCCCATTTGTTCGGCAAGAGTGAGTGTAAACCATCTCCCATTTGCTAAGTCTGTATGTATCATTTTTATTGTTCCACGAGATTATTTACTATGATTGTGATTTTTTCTCTTATCGTTGGATCAAGCACGTCTCTTGAACGATTGAGAGGATATCCAATTTCCCGATTGCTTACAACTGAATATCTTCAATCTACTGCAGTAATCCAAGTCCAGCATGACGGTTTTAATGGTTAGGGAACCTTAAGAAACTTTGATATTGCGCTATTTTCGTGCATTAAATACAATCAAGGGGTATTTAATCAAATAATTATGGGTAATCCTGATGAATTATTACCAGGTCAAGATGATGAAGCGGTGGCTGGTTTTTACGCCGGTCTCCTGAAAGGATTTAAAGGCGTTTCAGGCACAGTTTCTATGGCAGGAGAAACATTGAAAACCGAAGATTTGGTCGGTGACTTAGGAAAAGAAACACGTTTAAGAGCGATGTTTGTTGAAATGCATCGTAATAACGAAGCTGCTATTGCTGAATTGCAAGCGGAGTTCTGATTAGACGCAGCTTAAACCGATAATAAGTAGAAAAAGGTTTGTTACTATGGATCTTTTCCGCATTTTGCCCTTAAAATTTTTTCGGAGTATAGTTCTGGCAGTTCTTTAACCAAATTCCTATGAATAAAAAAGGGTTTGCCGGTGTTCTTGCGGTGTTGTTTGTGATGTTTTTATTTGCGGCGTGCGGAGAGAGTGAGCCTGTGGTCCCTGTTTCGCAACCTACAACTGATGAGTCCGCTGATGAGGCGATTGATGAAGATAGCGCTATCGAGATTGAAGTAGGCCAAGACGAAGTGAAAAGCGAAGGATGGTCTTCTGCTATTCCAAGCGATGTCCCTGTTTTTAAATATGGCAAAATCGATGCGAGTGCGGGCGGACAAGAGCTTGGCTCTGGATTCATGGTTCAAATTACTGATGCGGAGGAGGGCGCTGTTGATAAATACTTGGATGATTTGATATCAGCTGGATTTACCATCGATACCCCGATCTCCGAGGGGAGTAGCCCAAGGGAAATGGCGACAAAAGGGAATTTAATAGTTGCTGTTGACAGGGATCCTGTCGGTGAAAATACAGTTTGGGTTTGGGTTGAAATTTCACAGTAAAGGTCTAGAATACCAGCATGAAACTTTTCCTAGACTCCGCAATCATCGACGAAGTGAAACAGGCTGCAAGCTGGGGCATTGTTGATGGCGTCACTACGAACCCGTCGCTCATTAAGAAATCCGGGCGCGATTTCAAAGAAGTTGTTGAGGAGATTTGCGAAGTTTTGCCTGATGGCGCGATCTCGGCTGAGGTTCTTTCGGAGGATACCGACGGGATGCTTAAGGAGGCTCGTGAATTCGCGGGCTGGAAGAAAAATATCGTTATCAAGATCCCGATGACCTCTGAAGGACTGAAAGCCGTGAAAGTTTTGGCCGGCGAGGGCATCCGCACAAATGTGACACTTGTTTTTTCTGCCAACCAAGCTTTATTGGCGGCCAAGGTTGGGGCAACTTATGTAAGTCCATTTGTCGGACGACTTGATGATAATGGGCAAGACGGGATGGCTTTGATCTCTGAAATCGTACAAATCTTTGGCAATTACGGGTTCGCTACTGAAATTATCGTCGCGAGTGTCCGTCATCCGATGCATGTGACGGAGTCTGCACTTTTGGGCGCTCATGTTGCGACCGTGCCTTTCAAGGTTATGGAGCAATTGTTCAAGCATCCTTTGACCGAGAGTGGAATTAAGAAGTTTTTGGAGGACGCTGGAAAGGTTTGAGGCTCAGTCTTAACTTGAGACACAGCTTTTATTCGGGACTTTTCCGGATACTTTAATTTTTCAGGTTGTGAGATTAAGTATCCGGAAAAGTCCCGAATACTTCCCCGCCCGGACATTTCGCTGCAAGAAAAAATTAAAGAATTTGTAAGGAAAATTTTAAGTTTATTTAAGTTTTATTTAAGGTCCGTGTGTCATTATAGACGCATGAATATTTGGCTTAAGAAAATTTTGGATCTAATCATGCCGTCTTCCTGTGTCGGATGTAAAGAAAGGGGCTTTTTTGTCTGCAAATCGTGTTTGGGCACAATTGATTTTTTGAAAATGCAGCAGTGTCCCGGGTGCAGGAATGAAAGTTATTACGGAGACTTTTGTTTGGGGTCGGAAGAAAGATGCCGCAGGAAATTGTTTAAAGACGGCTGTTATTTTGATCAATTAATTGTCTGTGCCAGATATGATAAAGAGGGCGTTTTGAAAAGGCTCATCGAACAATTCAAATATAAATTTTCCGGTGAACTTGCAGGCTTGTTAAGCAGAATGATGGTCGCCAAAATGGAGGATTTGTACACAAAATTTGATCAAGAATTCGAGGACGCTTGGATAATAGCCGTTCCTTTGCATAAAAAAAGGCTCAAATACCGCGGTTTTAACCAATCTGAATATTTGGCTTGTGGACTAGCTGAATATCTTGGACTTTATATTTACACCCCTTTGATAAGAAAAGTTTTTACGACCCCGCAAGCGCATTTAAAAAGAGAGGAGAGGTTGACCAATTTGAAAGGTGCCTTCGTGGTGGTGGATGGATGTGGCGAGTATTTGCGCGGCAGAAAAATAATTTTGGTGGACGATATTTGCACGACAGGCTCGACTTTGAACGAATGCGCGAAAGTGCTGAAAGAGGCTGGCGCTGGGAAGATAACTGCTGTTGTCCTTGCGCGCGGAAGTGGGCGTTGATATGCTTTCGTGGTGTATTAACAAAATTTTATGAAAATTGGCATAGACGCATCAAGATATGGGCATGAAACCGCTACCGGAGTTGAGTGGTACAGCTATCATATTATTAACGGACTTTTGGGTGAGGCTCTGAAGCAAGAAGATATTGAAATTGTTTTGTATTCGCGGGAAAGCATTGATATCCCGAAAGAATTTGAACATCCCAAGAGAATACAAAAAAAAGTTTTGCCGGCAAAAAGGTTCTGGACTTTGTGCAGATTGTCCAAGGAGATGAAAAAAAATCCTCCCGACGTTTTGTTTGTGCCTTCTCACACTTTGCCCTTAAAGCGTCCTCGATATTCGGTGATTACGGTCCACGATACCGCTTTCAAATATCTCAGAAAGTCGTATTCGCGTCTGCAATATTGGTATCTGAACTGGAGCACCAAGTATGCGGTGAAAAACGCGAGCAGAATTATCGTGCCGAGCGAGGCGACGAAGCAAGATTTGGTTCAATTTTTCAACTGTCCCGTGCATAAAATAGTTGTTATCCCTCACGGATTTAAAAAGCCGAAAAAGATGAATCAGCACGAGATTTCTGAAAATTTAAAGTATTTTGGATTTGGGGCCATGGGCAAGGATGGCCAACATTCTCCTTATGTGTTTTTTATTGGAAGACTTGAGAGCAAAAAGAATTTGGTGAGACTTGTTGAGGCTTTCAAAGATTTTAGCGATAGCCATCCGGATTTCAGGCTCGTGCTTGCCGGAAAAAGAGGAATCGGATTTGAAGAGATTTTCGCGAAGGTAAGAAAACTGAAGATTGAGGACAGGGTTATTATGCCCGGATATGTTGATGAGGATGAAAAGGCTTATTTGTATCAGAATTGCAAAATTTTCGCTTTTCCTTCGCTGTACGAAGGGTTTGGGTTGCCGATTTTAGAGGCTTTTTCGTATGGCAAACCTGTTTTAACTTCCCATGTTTCTTGTATGCCCGAGGTTGCCGGGGACGCGGCGGTTTATTGCGATCCGTTTGATTCGGGAGATATAGCCAGATGTCTCGAAAAATTGGTTAACGACACGGATTTTGCTGATGATTTGGCTGAGAAAGGTTTAAATAGGCTTGAAAATTTTTCTTGGGAGAAGTCTGTGAAGATGACTTTCGATGTGTTGGTGAAGTAGGAGCCGGGGAACCTTAAGAAAAACGCGTAATGCTGTGTCGATTTCGGAGTTTCCTTGTCGCCGTACAGATTCGTACGGCTTCTGCGTAAGCTCCTCATCTCCTTGCATTCCATCGTTTTTCTTAAGGTTCCTTTGGTGGAATTTTGGTCCGGCTTGTGTTATATTCCTCTCGATGGACAACAGAAAAATTGCGCAAATTCTTCAGGAAGTCGGTGACATTCTCGAGATTAGAGGAGAAAATCCATTTCGCGTTAATGCTTATCACAATGCCGCGATAAGCATTTTGAATTTTCCCAAAGATTTAAGAGACATTGTTGACGAAAACCCTAAATTGCTCGAGAAAATACCCGGGATTGGCGAGAATCTGCGACAGCATATTGAGGAATTGGTTTCTACCGGCGCGTGCAGAGAGTTTGAGAAAATTCAAAAATCCATTCCGCACGGACTTCTTGAAATGCTCCGCATTCGCGGGGTCGGACCAAAAAAAGTTAAGCTTTTTTACAGTCAATTAAAGATCAAAGATTTAAAAGGGCTTGAGCGAGCGGCAAAAGATGGCGTGCTTGCGACACTGGCCGGAATGGGAGAAAAAAGTCAGAGGGATATTCTTGAAGGGCTGAAGGAACATTCCGAATTTGAGCTTGAGAGGGTTTTGATAAGCGAGGCTTTAATGGAAGCTGAGAAATACATTAAATACATGCAAAAATGCAAAGAGGTTAAGAGGATTGAATATGCCGGGAGTTTGAGACGCAGACAGGAAACAATTGGGGATATTGATTTACTCGCTACTGTGGGCGGTGTGGGCGCCGAGGAAGTCATGCAGCATTTCGTAAAGTATAAAGAAGTCATGAAGGTTCTTGCGAGCGGCGAAACAAAGTCAGCCGTGATTTTGGAGAGCGGAATACAAGTCGATTTGAGAGTTGTTGATGATAATGTTTTTGGCGCGGCTCTTCATTATTTCACCGGCAGTAAAATTCATAATATTTTGATTCGAGATATGGCGAAAAAGAAAGGACTGAAGATCAGCGAATACGGTGTATTTAAGATACAAAAAGGTAAAAGTCGGGCAAAAGGCGAAGGCAAATTGATCGCGTGCAAAACCGAAAAAGATGTTTTTAACGCAGTCGGGCTCCCCTATATCGTTCCTGAACTTAGAAAAGGCGAAGATGAACTTCAATATGCTCTTGCGCAGCAAAAAGCGCACAAGCAATTGCCCAAATTGATAGAATTGGAAGATTTGAAAGGCGACCTTCATACTCATAGTGATTGGAGCGATGGAAGAAGTAGTATTGAGGAGATGGCGAAAGCTTATAAGGCAGCCGGCTACAAATATATAGCGATGTGTGATCATTCTTCCGTTATGGGTGTGACTGCGGGCATGAGCAGTAAGGATATACGAGAGCAATGGAAGGAAATTGATAGAATAAATAAGGGGATGAAAGATTTTAAAATTTTGAAGGGTAGTGAAGTTGATATTCTGAAGGACGGGATGCTGGACTTCAAGGACGATATTTTAAAACAGCTCGATATTGTTGTTATTGCCGCGCATATGTAT
>JBAZPI010000007.1:0-26382 GCA_041648305.1 Candidatus Altimarinota bacterium
AAATGAACAAATTCATGAATTATTAAAAAAGGCAGGCCTCCCGGAAAACGGGAAAATCCAATTATATGACGGAAAAACAGGCGAACCTTTCGATCAAAAAACGACCGTCGGATACGCATATATAATGAAGCTCAATCACTTGGTCGAAGATAAGATCCACGCACGCTCCGTCGGACCATACTCTCTCGTCACACAACAACCTCTCGGAGGTAAAGCTCAGCACGGCGGACAGAGATTTGGAGAAATGGAGGTGTGGGCACTCGAAGCATACGGAGCCTCTCATGTACTTCAGGAAATGCTAACAATCAAATCAGATGACGTATACGGACGCTCAAAAGCATACGAATCGATCATCAAGGCCGAACCAATCAAACGCCCGCGAACTCCGGAAAGTTTCAACGTATTGGTCAAAGAACTTCAAAGCCTATGTCTAAACGTTGATCTAATGTTAGAGGAAGACGTCAAAACTGGGAAACCGGGAGACGACGAATACGTAGAACCCTCCGAAGAAGAAGCGGAAGTGATAGAAACAGTTGAACATCAGAAAATTTAAATCGCATCCGGCTTTAGCCGGGCCACAACCACTAACCAAAAAATTATGAGATCGGTAAACAAAGTAATCATTATCGGGAACCTGACAAGAGATCCTGAAATGAGACAGACACCAAACGGCCAAAATATCGTTACATTCGGAATAGCAACAAACCGCGAATGGGTAACTTCAACCGGAGAAAAGAAAACTTCTGCTGAATTTCACGAATGCGTGGCGTGGGCGAAACTCGCCGAAATATGTGAAAAATATCTCCGAAAAAGCAAATTAGTCTACGTTGAAGGATATTTGAAGACACGAAGCTGGGACACAGAAGAAGGCGTTCGAAAATTCAAGACAGAAATAGTTGTTGAAGACATGATCATGCTCAACAAAAAAAGTGAGAGCGACGAAGATTATGTCCCGGCAACCGGCGAAGAACAGACGCCAGAGGCGTCCACTCCTCCAACTCCATCTGAAGACGAGGCTCCGCCAGAAGACAGCGGCGACAACCCAATTGACAAAGATCTAGGCCTATAATTAACACAACAATATGGCTCAAAATGTAAGCGATAAAAAAAACCAATACGATTTTAACGCCATTGCCGTATCGGTCGCTTCCCCTGAACAGATCTTATCCTGGTCACACGGCGAAGTTAAAAAGCCGGAAACCATAAACTATAGAACCCAGAAACCCGAACGCGACGGGCTATTCTGCGAAAAGATCTTTGGTCCGACAAAGAACTGGGAATGTTACTGCGGAAAATACAAGAGAATCAGATACAAAGGCGTCATCTGCGAAAAATGCGGCGTCGAAGTCACACGCTCTTCAGTACGAAGAGTTCGAATGGGACACATCAAACTCGCAAGTCCCGTAACACACATTTGGTTTGTGAGATCAACTCCAAGCCGAATAGGTCTGCTCATCGACATCCCGGTAAAAACATTGGAACAGGTCATCTACTTTGCCGCCTATATGGTAAAAGAAGTTGACATCACGGCAAGAGAAGAAGCAAAAAACCAGCTCAAAGAAGAATTTAAGGAACACAAAAAGAAAATACAAGCGGAATTCAAAGACAAGAAAAAAGAACTTGAAGCCGAGCTCGACGCCAAAAGCGCGACAGCTACCGAAAAGAAAAAACGCGTAGACAACCTCGAAAAGATATGTGCAATGAAAATCGAGGAATTGGAAGAACAACACCAAGTCGCAAAAGATGATCTTAACAGCCTTAAAGAAGGAAAAGTGTATTCGGAGATCGAATACAGAGATATGTCGCTCAAATTTGGCCATGTGTTTAAAGCCGGAACAGGAGCGGAAGTGATAAGAGAGATCATTGAAGAATTAGATCTTAAAAAAATGCAAGAAGTCCTGGAAGTGGAAATTAAAAAAACAAGCGGACAAAGAAAAAAGAAACTCCTTAAACGACTAAAATTAGCCGGAAGCCTACAAAAAGCGGGAATAAAACCGGAATGGATGATCCTGACAGTCCTTCCTGTAATCCCACCGGATCTTCGCCCGATGGTACAACTCGACGGCGGGCGCTTCGCGGCTTCAGACCTTAACGATCTATACCGACGCGTAATCAACAGAAACAATCGCCTAAAGAGACTACTTTCAATCGGCGCACCGGAAGTTATCTGTAGAAACGAAAAAAGAATGCTCCAAGAAGCGGTAGATACTTTATTAAACAACAGCGCCCGCTCAGGAAGAGCGGTGTTCACAGCTGGAGACAAACGAAAACTTCGCTCACTATCAGACATGTTGAAAGGTAAGCAAGGTCGTTTCCGACAAAATTTACTCGGCAAACGTGTCGACTATTCCGGACGTTCCGTAATTGTGGTTGGACCAAAACTGCGTCTACACCAATGCGGACTTCCGAAATTGATGGCTCTCGAATTATTCAAACCATCCGTAATAGGCCGACTTATCTCGGACGGCTACGCGCACAACATCAAAAACGCTGAAAAATTAATTCAGGCAAACAAACGCGAAGTCTGGGACATCTTGGAAGAAGTAACTCACGATCACTACGTACTATTAAACCGCGCTCCGACACTTCACAGACTTGGTATCCAAGCCTTCCAACCAGTCCTTACGGAAGGTAAAGCTATCCGCATCCACCCACTAGTGTGCGCGGCCTTCAACGCCGACTTCGATGGAGACCAAATGGCCGTTCACGTTCCGCTTTCAAAGGCGGCTCAGGAAGAAGCCAAGAACCTAATAGTTTCTCAAAATAATCTCCTGAAACCATCGAGCGGAGATCCTATCATCACTCCGACACAAGACATGGTTTTGGGCTGTTATTACTTAACGAAGATGAATCGCGGCAGAAAAGGAGAAGGAATGGCCTTCGTAAACACGCAGGAAGCGGTTCTTTCATATCAATCCGGCCACGTTAGTCTGCAAGCTCCGATAAAAGCGCGCGTAAAGGACGAAATTATAGAAACAACAGTGGGACGTTTGATTTTCAATTCAGTCATCCCGGACCGCCTACCCTTCTACAATGAAACAGTCGGAAAGAAAAAATTGGGACAGATCGTAGCGGAATGTTTTGAAAAACACGGAACCAAAAGAACAGCACGACTCGGCGACGACCTCAAGAGATATGGATTCAAATTCGCCACAATCTCAGGACTATCGATAGCAACAGCAGACATGATAGTCCCGGAAAAGAAGGTCGAAATAGTCGAAGAAGCTTCGGAAACGGTTAAGAAAATCAATAATCAATATTGGAAAGGACTTATCACCGAGGACGAACGCTACCACAATAATATTAAAGTCTGGTCCAAAGCAAAATCCGACATCACGAATGCGATGATCGAAGGATTTGATGAATCAAACGACCTCTTCTACATGGTCGATTCCGGCGCCCGCGGTAACTGGGGACAGATCACTCAGCTCTGCGGAATCAAAGGATTGGTAGCCAATCCAGCCGGTAAAACTATCGAACTTCCTATCAAATCAAACCTTAAAGAAGGATTCTCAATCTTGGAGTACTTTATCGCGACACACGGAGGACGCAAAGGTAAATCCGACACCGCGTTGAAGACAGCCGAGGCCGGATACCTAACACGCCGTCTAGTAGACGCAGTTCAGAACATTGTTATCAAAGAATACGATTGTCAATCTCCGCACGCACACAAGGTCACAAGAAGCGATAGTGACAAGATCGGAGAAAAATTCGAACATCGAATTTACGGACGAACCTTGGCCGAAGACTTAGTCGCTCCAAACACAGGAGAAATTATCGGTAAAAAGACCCAGGAAATCGGAAGCGAAGAAATTAAAAAAATCGCAAGCTCGGGAGTTGAAGAAGTTAAAGTACGCTCAATAATGACATGTCAGACCGAAGACGGTATCTGTATAAGATGCTACGGCAAAGACTTGGGACTTAATGAAACAGTAGATATCGGAACCGCTGTCGGAATTATCGCCGCCCAGTCAATTGGAGAACCGGGAACTCAGCTCACTATGCGTACCTTCCACATGGGTGGAGTTGCCGAAGGCGGAGACATCACCCAGGGTCTTACACGCGTGGAAGAACTCTTCGAAGCGCGCCCACCGAAATCTCCGGCAGTCATGACGGAAATCTCAGGCAAAGTTTCTGTTAGACAAAAGGACAAGAAGGTTGAAGTCTCAATGATCTCAAGAGAACCTATTGAAGAAGAATACGAACTTCTCGCAAACATGATCCCAACCGTGAAGAAAGGTGACAAAGTAAAAGAAAAAATGGTTATCGCAAAAGCGGAAGATTCAAAAGCAACGCTAAAGGCGATTGAAAATGGAAAAGTTAAAGAAATCACCGGCGAAAAAATCGTCACAGTATCAGAAGGCCCTGTGGAAAAAATCTACAAAATACCGCAAGGCAAAACAGTGATCGTCAAAGACGGCCAGGAGTTAAAAAAAGGAACCCCCATCACAAACGGCCACCTTAATCTCAAGAAACTCATGAAACTGACAGACATCTACTCGGTAGAAAAATACATAATGACGGAAGTTCAAAGCATCTATGCCTCCCAGGGACAAACAATCAACGACAAACACATCGAAATTATAGCGCGCCAGATGCTTTCAAAAGTTCGCGTCATGGAAAGTGGAGACACACACTTCTTGCCTGGAGAAATTGTTGACGTGATCAAGTACGAAAACGTCAACGAAAAACTCAGAAAAAAAGGCAAGCACCCTGCCAGAAGCGAACGCCTCCTTCTCGGACTCACACGTATAGCTCTGTACACAGACAGTTGGCTTTCAGCCGCATCATTCCAGGAAACTATTCGAGTACTTGTCGAAGCATCAACAACAAAGAAAATCGACAGACTAGAAGGACTTAAAGAAAACGTAATCATAGGTAAGTTAATACCGGCAGGAGAAATGTACAGAAAACAACACCCCGATGAGTACAAAAAAGCTGAAAAAGAATTAAAAAGAAAAAGTAAAAAAGAAGACGAAGAGGACGAGAAAGAACCATTGCCGGTAATATAAGTACAGCAAAAAATCCGCTTGCATTTCTGTAAATCATCATATAAATTATCCCAGCCATGCCAACAATAAATCAACTGATACGCAAACCGCGAAAACAGCCAAAAAGGAAATCCAACCGCCCAGCTCTTGCAGCCACTTTTAACACGCTGAAAAATAGGCCGACCAAACTTTGTTGCCCTCAGAAACGAGGAATCTGCATCAAAGTTACAACTACCACACCGAAGAAACCGAACTCAGCTCTTCGAAAGATCGCGAGAGTCCGTCTGACAAATAAACATGAAGTGGTCGCATACATCCCGGGAGAAGGACACAACCTTCAAGAGCACTCAGTTGTTACCATCCGAGGCGGAAAAGTTAGAGACTTACCAGGCGTCCGCTACCACATAATTCGTGGATCGCTCGATTCAGAAGGAGTAAAAGACAGAAAACAAGGCCGTTCAAAATACGGAACAAAAAAACAATAATCCACCGTTAACTTAACAATCAATGCCAACAATACAAACCAGAAAAAGAGGAACCCAATTTATCCCGGAAAGTTCAAATCAGATGCAAGAACGATTCGTCAACTACTTGATGAAAAAAGGTAAAAAATCAACCGCACGCAAAATATTAAATGATACGTTTAAAATAATCGCCAAGAAAACCAGTTCAGACCCGGAAAAAATCTTCCGGCTGGCAATCGACAAAGTAAAACCTGTAATGGAGGTAAAACCAAAAAGAATCGGTGGAGCGGTTTATCAAATTCCTCTCGAAGTAAAAGTCGAACGACAACTCGCCTTAACTTTCCGATGGATTCTTGGAGCGGCACGCAGCAAAAAAGGATCTCCAATGTGTGAACGTCTGGCTACTGAACTTATTGAAGCCTCCAACGAGCAAGGAACAGCTATGAAGAAAAAGCTCGATACTGAAAGAATGGCTCAAGCAAACAAAGCCTTCGCCCACTTTGCGAAGTACTAAGTAGTGGCGAGTAGCGCGAGCGCAAGCGAGCGCAAAACTCGCATGTCTTTGAAATTGCATCTAACGTTTGCGTGCATGCGATATTCAGCAATGCTAAAACTTTTGTTTATAGTGGAATTTCTGCTTCGCAAATTTCTTCGTATAAATCTTGCTTATATTGGAAGTCTTCTTTTTCAAATCCGTCACAGATAAGATCAACTAGTTTTGCTGTATTTCCTGTATCGGTTCTATCCAGAAAAGAATCATCGTATCTTTCCAAGATTGCTACAAGTTCTGCTCTGGTGACTGGTTTATTTGGATTAAAATTTCCGTATGTGTCTCCAAATATTATTCCTCTTCCATACATTTTTTGGAGAGCATCTCCGTAGTAATCGCTGTAATCGGCGTCAGGGAAATTTGTTAGGACTTCGGCTGGTTTGAGAGCATAAACTACTCCCATTGAAAAGATTGCTCCTGTTAGGAAGATTACTAACGTTGTTAAAAATTTTTTCATAGGTTTATGGTTAAATATTTCGCGTAACAGCTGAGACTACGAGAAGCTGGACAGGTTGTACAGTACACCGAAGGCATGCGCTTGTCCAACCGCATAAGATAGTAGTTTCCATTAACCCATGCTACAATCCCTCATGTTTAAATTATAAACAAACCTTCTTATGAAACGTTCAATAAAAATAATGCTTGGAATCATTTTGGGGTTGATTGCTGTTCTAGCCTTATTTTTGATTCAAGGCGACTTTGTTCAAGGCTTAATGCGCCCTGCGTACAATGAAAACAAATGCTACGACTCAGATGGCGGCAAAATCTACGAAACAAAAGGAACGGTATACGGGAAAATGAGCACGAGGGATAAAAAGACTCAATATATAGATTCATGTGATGGAGATAAGTTGGTTGAATATTATTGTGATGGGACGAAAGTGAAGAAAGAAGAAAAAGAATGCGGTAAATGTATAGATAGTAAATGTGATACTGAATATTGTAATCAAACAGAGTTTAAAACGGCCTTTATACTGTTGGTTGAAGACATGGAAAATGTGACCCAAGAAATTCTGGATCAAGCAAATTTTTACAGAGAACAGACTTCAACCGCTTTTGCCGGAGCTACGAACGGCCTTGCATCGATGGATACTTCAACACCATTATTTATAATGGAAACCGAGGATGAAATGTTAGGTGAATTTAAACAATTGGCTCACTTGGAGATAGTCACTAATAATTTTTATGAAACAAATCCGGATGACTACGATTTTATAATAGTATTTACAACGTTTGATTATCTCGGAACGGGAACGCCAACATATTACGCTGCGGTTACAAATCAAATAGAAGGTATTGGTCTTTTTTTAGACGATCTAGCTTCATTTTATGGAAGTGAAGGACAGTTAAAAGGAGTGGTTCCGCTATATGATTGGTATGGATTCCCGCTGAAATATCCCCACCTTACCTCTATAACAATAAATCTAATCCTTCATGAAATAGGACATTGCTGGGGAGTTTATGTTGGAGATAGCTTCACTGGTGATGGAGATGAGGAATTAGGATTAAAAGATTACTTACCTGGATTTGAAAACTACGGCACTAGTGGTGGTGGCGTACACTTTTATGGGGGACTTGAGTCTCCGTATGAAACTGGATCACTAATGTATGCAAATTATTTTATACCCAATGGCGACGGGACTTTTAAGCGCGAGAATGATGAAACCGGAATCAAGAAGTATCATCCATTTATGCTCTATTTCATGGGGCTTTTGCCAAAAAGTGAATATAGCACGAAATACCAGATATACGACCAGGGGCCCGGTGGTGCAAATGCCGATAATGCTACACCTTATAAAAAGGTTAGCGTAAATGATATTATTGCCGTTGAAGGGGAGAGGAAGTGTGAGTAATCGGTACTAAAAAGGCAAAGAAAAACCTACCGAGCCCCCTCATTTCAATACACATCCTTCCTCATCCCCACCTTTAAAACAACACCGCGCCCACCAATTTTAGTGAATAGAATCCGGATTTTTCCCTTTCTCAAACGGAAAACCCCGTCCATTCCCTTTAATTTTTTCACATCACGCCCATCAAGCTCCAATTCACGAACAGCACAAAGCAATCCACTCAAAACACAACGATCTTTCCGACCCTATCCATCAATCTTTTTGATAGCATCTACCAATTTTTTTGGATCAATGCCTTTTTTAAAAGCCAGACCAAATTCCTTTGCTGTTTCGTAATAAGAAACCTCATCCGGCCCAACCATCTTCATGACTTTCAAAGTAATAACGCCTTTTCCGCTATCCTCGGCAACAATAGGAGTCTCCTTATCAATACAGTATTTTTTTCTTATTTCAGGAGGAATAGTGATCTGCCCCTTTACAGAGGGGATAAGAGTGTAAGCCATGGTGTCTAAAGGTAAGTAGTATACATTCCGATTGTATACTATACTTAAACCTTTTAAAAAGCAATGATCCATGCTACAATCCCCACGTTTAAATTATAAACAAACTTTCCTATGAAACGTTCAATAAAAATAATACTTGGTGTTGTTTTAGGCTTGGTTGTTGCTGGCGTGGCCTTGTTTTTGACTCAAGGCAATTTTGTCCAGGGCTTAATGAGACCTGCGTACGATGCAAACAAATGCTACGATTCGGACGGCGGCAAAACCTACGAGACAAAAGGAACTACATACGGGAAAATGACCACGAGAAGTAAACAGACGCAATACACAGATTCTTGTGATGGAGATACGTTGGTCGAATATTATTGTGATGGGACGAAAGTGAAGAAAGAAGAAAAAGAATGTGGTAAATGCATAGATAGTAAATGTGATACCGAATACTGCAACCAAACAGAGTTCAAAACAGCCTTTATACTGTTGGTTGAGGACATGGAAAATATAAACCCAGAAGTCCTGGATAAAGCAGATTTTTACAGAGAACAGACTTCAACCGCTTTTGCCGAAGCCACAAACAACCTTGCATCGATGGATACTTCAACACCATTATTTATAATGGAAACCGAGGATACAATGTTTGATGAGCTTAAAAAGTTAACTCACCAGGATATAATCACTAATAATTTTTATGAAACAAATCCGGACGACTATGATTTCATAATCGTATTTACAGCGTTTGATAGCAACGGAGCTCCCTCGAATTATATGGGAGTCACAAATCAAATAGAAGGCATAGGTATTCCCCTGGGAGATTCCACATTGTCCATGGGAAGTGAGGGACAACTAAAAGGGGTAATTGTGCTGTATGATTGGCACGAAGCTATAGCTCCACCACAATATGTGACGTCTACATCTCATATTCTCCATTTTTTAATTCCTCACGAGATAGGACATTACTGGGGAGTATATGTCGGAGATAAATTTAGCGGTGATGGAAGTGAGGAATTAGGATTAAAAGACTACTTGAGTTCTTACCATTTTTACGGGGGACTCGAGTCCCCATATGAAACGGGAACGCTAATGGGGGCGAATTACTTTATACCTAGTGGCAATGGGACTTTTGTGATAAATAATGATGAACTTGGAATTAAGAAATATCATCCGTTTATGCTTTATTTTATGGGACTTTTGCCGGAAAGTGAGTATGGCACAAAATATCAGATATATGATTTGGGACCCGCTTATAATGCTACGCCTTATAAACAAGTTAGCGTAAACGACATTATTGCTGTCGAAGGTGAGAGAAAATGTAAGTAATCGATACTAAAAAGGCAAGTAAATCCTACCGTGCCATCCAAGGGGAGCGGAAAATACTCAAAAAAGTTATTTTGTTGCATTTTTGTTCCGCACTGCGGGACAAAAACCGCTTCGGCGTACATGCTAGCCGAAGCAGGCTTGCAACACTAACTTTTTTGAGTTTTTCCCGCTCCCCTTGACTTCCCCTCTCTTCTACCTATAATACTCCAGCAATCCAAAAAGTTGCCTTTTACACATACATAAACTCAAAAACCATGGCTGAAGATTTAAACTTTTTACGCAATATCGGAATCATCGCACATATCGATGCCGGAAAAACAACAACGACCGAACGCATACTCTTCTACACAGGTAAAACACACAAAATAGGCGAAGTTCACGACGGCGAAGCCCAGATGGACTGGATGGAACAAGAGCGCGAACGCGGAATCACAATCACCTCGGCGGCCACAACATGCTTCTGGACGCCAAAAAACAGCACACAATACCGAATCAATATCATCGACACCCCAGGACACGTTGACTTCACGGCCGAAGTAGAACGCTCTCTTCGCGTACTCGACGGAGGAGTCGTCGTATTCGACGGATCACAGGGAGTTGAGCCACAATCCGAGACTGTTTGGCGACAAGCGGACAAGTATCACGTTCCGCGAATGGCGTTCATAAACAAAATGGACAAATTGGGCGCAGACTTCTACATGAGCTTGGACTCAATCTTGAAACGTCTCTCACCAAACGCCGTAGCGATCCATCTCCCAATCGGACAAGACTCTGAACACGAAGGAATAATCGACATAATAGAAAGAAAAGCTCTTCACTTCGAAGGAGATAAAGGCCAAAACATCACCGAATCAGAAGTCCCGGAGGACAAGAAAGACGAAGTTGAAAAATACAGAGCAAACTTAATAGAAAAAGTCTCCGAATATGACGATACATTGATGAGCAAATTCGTAAGCGGAGAAGAGCCTACAGTAGCAGAAATAAAGGCCGGCTTGAGAAAAGCAACTATCTCAAACGAAATTTACCCGGTTCTTTGCGGTTCATCTTTAAAAAACATTGGCACACAACCGCTTCTCGACGCAGTATGTTGGTATCTCCCATCCCCCATGGATCTTCCCCCGGTCAAAGGAATAAAACCGCGAACGGAAGAACCGTTGGAAAGAAAACTTATTGATGATGAACCTTTCTGCGCTTTGGCGTTCAAAATAGCCACAGATCCATTCGTAGGAACACTCACCTACTTCCGAGTATATTCCGGAGTCGTTGAAGCCGGCAGTTATGTATACAATTCAAACACGGAAACCAAAGAACGAATGGGCCGAATTCTTCAAATGCACGCAAACACAAGACAGGAAATCAAAGAAGTGCACGCGGGAGATATCGCGGCAGTCGTTGGACTTAAGGACACATCCACGGGACACACTCTTTGCGACCAAGGCAAACAAATCATTCTCGAGCAAATTTCATTCCCGGAACCTGTTATCTCTATCGCAGTCGAGCCGAAAACAAAAGCGGATCAAGAAAAAATGGGCATGGCTCTTCAGAAACTTGCCAGTGAAGACCCGACATTCAGAGTTCGCACAGATGAAGAAACGAGCCAAACAATCATCTCCGGAATGGGAGAATTGCACTTGGATATCATCGTTGATCGTATGAGACGCGAATTCAAGGTTGAAGCTAACGTAGGTCAACCGCAAGTTGCATACAGAGAAACAATCCAGACAGAAGTCACAATGGAAGAAAAATACGCAAAACAATCCGGAGGTCGTGGTCAATACGGACACGTACACCTACGCCTTACACCTCAAGAACCGGGAGCCGGATATGAATTCGTGGACGCTGTCGTTGGAGGTAAAATCCCAAGAGAATACATCCCGGCGGTAAACAAAGGTATTCAAGAAGCGATGACACGCGGTGTTCTCGCGGGCTACCCAATGGTGGATATTAAAGCGGAACTATTCGATGGTTCATACCACGATGTCGACTCCTCGGAAATGGCATTCAAAATTGCAGGTTCTATCTGTTTCCAAAACGGCGCAAAAAAAGCCAACCCCGTGATTTTGGAACCGGTTATGAAAGTGGAAGTGGTAACTCCGGCAGAATATTTCGGAGACGTAATGGGCAACTTGAACGCACGCCGTGGACAAATCAAAGAAACCGGCGAAAGAGGAATAGCAAAATTCATCAAAGCCGAAGTACCCTTGGCAAACATGTTCGGATATGCGACAGATCTTCGCTCAATGACTCAAGGACGCGCCAGCTATACGATGGAATTCGGCTACTACTTCAAAGTACCTCAAAACGTAGCAACTGAAATTATTGCAAAGAGAGCGTCTTAAAAGCGCCTTCGAACAAGCCGCAATCAATTTCACTTGCACTACATAACCATTTTCGCTACTATACCCCACGCAATTCACATATAACCTAATTATTCTTTTAAAAATCTAACTATGGCTGAAGGAAAATTCGATAGATCAAAACTTCACGTCAACGTAGGAACCATTGGACACGTAGACCATGGTAAAACCACTTTGACCTCTGCAATCACGATGGTTGCCGCAAAAAAGTTCGGCGGAACAAACAAAGCCGTCTCATTCGACCAAATTGACAACGCTCCGGAAGAGAAAGAGCGCGGTATTACAATCGCAACCTCTCACCAAGAGTATTCAACGGACAAGAGACACTACGCTCACGTCGACTGCCCGGGACATGCCGACTACGTCAAAAACATGATTACCGGCGCCGCTCAAATGGACGCAGCGATCCTTGTTGTATCTGCAGCAGACGGACCAATGCCTCAAACACGAGAGCACATCCTTCTCGCCCGCCAGGTAAACGTTCCTTACATAGTAGTATTCTTGAACAAAATGGATCTTGCTGACCCGGAAATTGCTGAGCTTTCAGAAATAGAAGTACGAGAATTATTGAAGAAATACGAATTCCCAGGCGACGAAACTCCAATCATCAAAGGATCAGCATTGAAAGCTATGGAAAATCCAGACGACCCGGAAGCACAAAAGCCAATTCTTGAACTTCTTAACGTTCTCGATACATATATTCCAGATCCAAAGAGAGAATTGGACAAACCATTCTTGATGCCGGTTGAAGATGTATTCTCAATCAAGGGACGCGGTACTGTTGCAACAGGAAGAATCGAGCAAGGTATAGTCAAGGTAAATGAAGAAGTTGAGATCATCGGTATCAAAGCTACCCGCAAAGTAGTAGTTACAGGAGTTGAAATGTTCCGAAAGAGTCTTGATGAAGGACGCGCTGGAGACAACGTTGGCCTTCTACTTCGAGGTATTGAAAGAGAAGAAATCGAAAGAGGACAAGTTATTGCTAAGCCAGGTTCAATCAAACCACACACTAAGTTCGAAGCTCAAATTTACGTTCTTACAAAAGACGAAGGTGGACGACATACTCCGTTCTTCAAAGGGTACAAACCACAATTCTATATCCGAACTACGGACGTTACAGGAGCATGTGAGCTGCCAGCAGGAGTAGAAATGGTTATGCCGGGAGATGATGTCAAGATGGTCATTGAACTCGGAGCGCCAATCGCTATGGATGAAGGAACAAGATTTGCTATCCGCGAAGGTGGCCGAACAGTCGGCGCCGGAGTTGTAGCCAAGATCTTGGATAAATAGTTGTCTTTGATATGCCCTTTAAGAGGCTGTTTCGGTCTTTAAAGGGCCTTCAAATATAGTTATCAGCGCTCGAAGAGCGCCATCCTATAGTCCTTAAGTCCACACACACATGGCAGTATCACAACGCATTCGCATCAAAATCAAAGCTTTCGACCACAAAGTCATCGACGAAACAGCAAAACTGATCATCGAAACAGCTGAAAGAACAGGAGCTGTAGTCGCAGGTCCTATTCCCCTACCAACAGAGATCGACAAATTCACAGTCAACAAATCAACATTCGTTCACAAGAACTCTCGTGAACAGTTTGAAATGCGCACACACAAACGCCTGATCGACATCTCAGACGTCGCTCCAAAAACAATCGAATCACTCCAAAACCTAGCCCTCCCGGCAGGAGTCGAGATCGAAATTAAGATGATGGCTGAATAAAAACACCGCTAATCACACCACGGACCTCCCTCTCGCCACCACCTTGTTGACTGGCCTCCCCCGGCCGTCTTACACTCATCATTTAAAACTTCAATAACCATCTGTCGAACCGTAGTTTCAACAGGAGGAAGTCTGCTGTCCCCCAAATGTGTCCTGCAGTTAAAGGGGATTCCTTCGTTCAAATTACCAACTCCACCCGGACACTTTGCAGACATCACCCTAAGCAAACCGTCAATTTCGTCAGGCTTACATACCTTCGACTGAAATGCTGGAACATGTGCATACAAACAACTCCGAGCTGCACGTACTACAGAACAACCGCACTTTTTATAATCATCCGGCATACATCCACCCGCAACAAGAGCCACCAAAAAAGCAATCGCCGCCAACGCACGACCATTTAACGATTCTCTCAACGACGAAACAGGATCAAGACCTTCCCTAACTTCAACACCTTTTTTTAGAGCCATAGTATAATTGGTTAACAATTTAATAGGAACCGAATTATACCACGTAGTTTTTTTAACGCAAGCTCATCAACAATCTATCTGATTTTTTTAGGGATTGGAGAGAGTTTCGAGCAATCATCATGCTTATTTTCTCCTGTCATGACAGGAGAAAACTGGCTGGTTGCACATGTGCGACCAGCCAGCCATCAAGCATTGATTGCGAAAACCTTCTGTTTTTTTGAGTTGAGAATTTTTTGCAACTGTCATGCTGATTTTTCTCCATCATGATGGAGAAAAACCAGTTTATTGCGCATGCGCAGCAAACTGGCCTATCCAGCATCAGTTGCAAAAAGTCTCAACCAAAAAAAACCCTTGACTCTCTAATCGCTCTTCTATATATTGCAACGGCAATCAGCAGATTGTATGTTAATTTGCCCTTGAGCAGGCCATCCAAAGTCCCTTCAAAGACTTCGGGCCGAGCGGTCTACCTCAAGGCAATCCATAAGGATATTAACCTCTACTAAAATGCCAGGAATTCTCGGCAAAAAAATAGGTATGACCCGCGTTTTTCAAGACGATGGTCGCGTGATCCCGATCACAGTTGTCCAGTGTGAACCAAACGAAATCACACAGGTAAAGACAGCTGCAAAAGACGGATATCCGGCGATAGTCCTGGGATTTTCCAAATTAAGGAAACCAACAAAAACCAGGAAATTCCGATACCTTAAAGAGTTCCAGACAGAAGAAACGTTCAACAAAGGAGATAAAATCACATTGGAAAATTTCAAAGACGTTGAAAGCGTAAAAGTAACAGGCATCTCAAAAGGTAAAGGTTTCCAAGGAGTTGTAAGAAGATACAACTTCAGAGGAGGACCGGCATCACATGGATCATGCCTTCACAGAAAACCAGGTTCAATCGGATGCCGCGCGAAACCGGGAAGAGTAGAAAAAGGCAAAAAAATGCCGGGACACATGGGAACAATCACGGTAACCTTGAGAGACGTACCAGTCATCTATCTGGATCCAGAGAAAAATTTGATAGGATTGAAAGGACCAACCCCGGGTCCAAACGGATCGTTAATAATAATTCAAAAGAAAATTTAAATATGAAAGTAGATCTTTACTCACAATCAGGAGAAAGAACCGGATCGATAGACCTCAATAAAGAGATCTTTGAAGTCCCGTTTAATAAAGATCTTGTACACCAAGCTCTCGTCTATCAGTTGGCGAACGCCAGACAAGTAGTCGCTCACACGAAAAAAAGAGGAGAAGTTGCAGGCGGAGGCAAAAAACCATACGCCCAAAAGGGAACGGGACGCGCACGACAAGGTTCAACGCGAAACGTACATATGAGAGGAGGCTGCGTAGTATTCGGACCAAGAAACACAAGAAATTTCTCAAAACTAATGCCAAAGAAACAAAGAAGGAAGGCCCTATTCTGCGCTCTATCGGAAAAAGCAAGAGAAGGAGATATTCTAGCGCTTGAAAAATACGATGGCGAGGCAAAAACGCAAGTTTTCGTTAAATTAATTTCAAAATTGCCGATTAAAAGAGACACACTATTGGTTATTCCGGCAAAAGATAAGACAATCGAATTACCGGCAAGAAATATTTCAAACGTTAAAATAATTCTGGTTAATTACATAAACATCAAGGATTTACAGAAATACGACACCGTTCTATTCATGAAAAAAGCGATAGAGAAACTGGAAGAAATATTTTTAACAAGTAAAAAAGCTAAATAAGACAAATGTCACACTTAAACGCAATAATAAAACCGGTAACAACAGAGAAAGGCACAGCTCACAATACTCAGAACAAATATATGTTCGCAGTAAAAAGAGCCGCCGACAAAACGACAATTAAAAAAGCGTTCGAAGAAGCATACGGAGTAAAAGCAATAAGCGTCAGAACATTCATCATACCAAAAAAAACACGACTTTTAAAGCGAGGCCAGGTCTGGGCAAAAAGAGCGGTAACCAAAAGAGCAATTATCACGATAGAAAAAGGCAAAAACATCGATCCTAACAAAATCAAATAACATCTTATGTTAAAGAAGTATAAACCAACAACACCGAGTAGAAGAGGGATGTCATCTCCTTCATTTGTGGAGATCACCAAGTCAACACCGGAAAAAGGTCTTACTAAAAGAATCAAAAAGAATTCAGGACGCAATAACCAGGGCAGAATAACAATCCGCCACAGAGGAGGAGGGCATAAAAGAGTTATGAGAGACGTCGACATGAAACAGGTAGACAAACTCGATATAGAAGGACAAGTGAAAGCTATTGAATACGACCCGCTACGATCTGCATACATAATGCTTGTCACATACAAAGACGGCGAAAAGAGATATCATTTGGCGCCGGAAGGAATAAAAGTGGGAGACAAAATAGTGACAAAAGTTAAGGCAAAGGCCAAACTCGGATCAAGAATGACGTTAAAGCACATACCGGTCGGGTACCAAGTTCACAACGTTGAGCTTATCCCGAGACAAGGAGGGAAAATAGCAAGATCAGCGGGCACGTTCGTAACAGTCGTTTCACTTGAAGGAAACATGGCACAAATCCAGCCATCTTCAGGGGAAGTCAGATTGGTGCCAAAAGATTGTTTCGCAAGTATCGGAATCATAGGAAATCTCGAACATTCAAGCATCAGAGTTGGCAAGGCGGGAACAACACGCTGGAAGGGACGAAGACCAACAGTACTCGGAAAATCTATGAACCCATGCGACCACCCGCACGGAGGAGGCGAAGGCCACTCACCCATCGGACTGAAACACCCAAAAACACCGTGGGGAATGCCAGCTTTAGGATTTAAAACAAGAAAACGAAAGACAACAGATAAATACATAATAAAAGACAGACGTCATGGCTAGCAGCCCGCCTCAGGCGGGCAAAAATCCCGCCGAAGGCGGGAAAAGTCAACCCGCCATTAAAACGTAAACTCAAACCAACATGGCCAGAAGTTCAAAAAAAGGACCGTACGTAGACCTAAAACTACTTAAAAAAGTAGCGAAAATGGATGAATCGGGCGAAAAAAAACCAATTAAAACTTGGGCGAGAAGATCGGATATATCACCGGAATTCGTTGGACACACGTTCGCAGTCCACAACGGCAAAATATTCATCCCAATATTCATTACTGAAAGTATGGTCGGACACAAATTGGGAGAATTCTCACCGGCAAGAAAATTCCGCGGACACGGAGGAAAACTGGCCAAGGCAACCCAAGAAAGCAGCAGTGGCAGTAGCAGTAGTAGCTAATTTAACTCACCGAAATGCAAGCAGTCGCTAAACATGTAAGAATATCATTGAAAAAGGCAAATTTAGTTGCCGGATTGGTTCGAAATAAATCTGTTCAAGACGCGTTGGATATATTGAAATTCACACCAAAGAAAGCGGCCCATTTAATCGCTAAAGTCATCGCCTCAGCAGCCGCAAACGCAAAGAACAACACAAAACAAGACATCTCAGATCTGCTAATTAAAGAAATTATAATAAACGAAGGAACAACACTAAAGCGCAGCGTACCGATTTCAAGAGGACGAATGCACCCGATCAAAAAAAGAACAGCGCACATCAAAGTTTACCTGGAAAGTAAGAAAGCCGAACCTAAATAACATTAATTATGGGACAAAAAGTAAATCCAAAAGTAATAAGATTAGGAATAACCCACGACTGGGACTCTAAGTGGTACGCAGGAAAAAGACAGTACACTCGCACACTCCACGAGGATCTGAAAGTCGAGAAGGAAATAAGATTAAAACTCAAAGAAGGAGGAGTCTCAAAATTGGAAATACTAAGGACACAAGGCAAAGTAATAATCAATATCTACACATCAAGACCGGGAGTAATCATCGGACGAGGAGGAACAATCATAGACGAGCTACGAATGTCACTCGACAAACAATTCAAAAAATCATTCGCGATCAACATAAAAGAAATCAAGCGCCCGGCTCTCGACGCAGCCACTGTAGGAGAAGCCATAGCAATGCAGGTTGAAAAAAGAATCTCATACAGAAGAGCGTCAAAAATGTCTTTGGAAAAAGCGATGGAAGCCGGCGCAAAAGGAATAAAAATAAGAGTTTCAGGCCGTCTAAACGGAGTGGAAATCGCACGTGAGGAATGCTTCTCAACAGGAAAAATCCCTCTCCACACATTCCGCGCAGACATAGACTACGCAGCAGCGACAGCTCACACAACATTTGGATCAATCGGAATAAAAGTTTGGATCTACAAAGGAGAAGTGTTCAAACAAGACCTGAAGTCAAAAATGCAAAACGAAATTGAAGAAATTAAAAACGCATAATAACTAATAATGTTACAACCACGCAGACAAAAACACAGGAAGGAACAAAGACTCAGAGGAGCGTATAACGGAGATTCTCACTCTGGCAACGCATTAGCTTTCGGCTCCTACGGCCTGAAAGCCATGTCAACAGGAGAAATCACAGCACGACAAATTGAAGCCTCCCGCCGCGTACTGACCAGATACACGAAGAGAGGAGGCAAAATCTGGATCACCATCTTCCCCCACAAACCAATCACTCAGAAAGCAGCAGAGGTTCCGATGGGTGGAGGAAAAGGAGCCCCGGATCGATTCATAACAATAGTAAAACCTGGAAGAGTTATGTTTGAAATGGATGGTATCGACAAAGCGGAAGCCATAGAAGCTCTCCGCCTGTCAGGATACAAACTACCGGTAAAATGCAAAGTAATAAGTAAATCCAAAAAATAATGTTTACACTCGAAGAATTAAGAAAATTAGACATAAAGAAACTGAAAGAAGAAATTCAGAAAGTTGAAAAGGATCTATTTAAAATTAGATTCGACGTGAAGTCGGGACAATCAAAAGCAGGCCACTTAGTTAAAAAGAACAAAATATATTTGGCGCGAACAAACACAATACTAAGAGAGCGAAGAGACGAATCCAAAACTAATCTATAACGCCCACAAAAAATGAGAGTAAAAAAAGGAATAATCACATCGAACAAACAAACTAAGACATTGGTCGTCATAGTTCACACGTACAAAAGACACCCAAAATACATGAAGAGATACCTGACATCCAAAAAATACCACGTAGACAATCCGGAGAATAAAAAGTTCGAAATCGGAGACGAAATAACAATCTACGAAACCAGACCGTTAAGTCGCCTCAAGAGATGGACTATCGTCCCGCACCAACAACCAACCAAACCGGCTTCAGCCGGGCCAACCCAATAATATGATACAAGCCGAAACCAAATTAAAAGTCGCAGACAATACAGGAGCAAAACTCGTTGAATGTTTTAAAGTTCCAGGAGGTTCAAAGAAAAGATATGCGTACATCGGGGACGTAATAGTGGTATCGGTCAAAGAAGCGGCCCCAAGAGGGATAGTAAGAAAAAAATCCATTCAAAAAGCCGTAATTGTCAGACAGAGAAAAGAAATTAGAAGGAAAGACGGCTCATACATTAGATTCGACGAAAACGCAGTTGTGATCATCGGAACGGACGGACTGCCAAAGGGAACTCGTGTATTCGGACCGGTCGCAAGAGAATTAAGAGAAAAAGGTTATCAAAAAATTATTTCTTTAGCCCCAGAAGTACTATGAAGCTTAAAATTGGAGATGAAGTACAAATATTGACAGGGAAAAACAAAGGTAAAAAGGGAAAAATTATCAAGCTTTTAAAGAACTCAAACCGCATTACAGTAGAAAAGATTAACTTAATTACAAAGCACATCAAGAAAACAGCCCAGAAAAAAGGAGAAAAGATCGTATATGAGGCACCATTCCAAGTATCGAACGCAATCCTGGTATGCCCTAAATGCAAAAAGACAACTCGAATCGGATGCAAAAAATTGGGAACCGGAAAGAAACAAAGAATATGCAAAAAGTGCGGCGAATCAGTCGACCCAATAGTTACCACAAGAAAAACAAGTTCTAAACAAAAGAAATAACAGGCGCGCCGACCCGCCTTCGGCGGGACAAGCGCCATTCAGTGCTTTAACTACATAAAATGGCTACAAAAGACCTAAAAACCAGATTCATAGAAGAAATAGCCCCAAAGCTAAAGATCGAATTGGGCGTTAAAAACGTCAACGCCGTACCTCGCCTTAAAAAAGTCACATTGAACATAGGAATCGGATCAATAATCCAAAAACAAGGTAAAGATTTCTCTCACGTGGAAGAAAATTTAGCCAAGATCGCCGGACAAAAAGCGGTAATAACAAAGTCAAAAAAAGCCATTTCAAACTTCAAAATCAGAGAAGGAGTTCCAGTCGGACTAATGGTAACTTTAAGAGGAAAAAGAATGTACGATTTCGTAAATAAACTGGTAAATATCACGCTACCAAGAGTACGAGACTTCCGCGGATTATCACCAAAATCATTTGATGGAAAGGGCGGCTACTCAATCGGATTCAAGGAACACGTAGTCTTCCCGGAAATCAATCCGGACGACGTACTGCAACTCCATGGAGTACAAATCACTATATCGACAACCGCGAAAGACGACACTGGCGCAAGAGCACTTCTAAAAGCATTAAATTTCCCATTTAAAACCAATTAATAATGGCTAGAAAAGCACTTGTAAATAAAACCCGAAGCAGACACGAACTTGCAGCAAAACAAAAGCTGGAGGGAAAAACGGTAACTTTCTCAACAAGAATTTACAATCGATGCAACCTTTGCGGCAGAAAAAACGGATACATGAGGAAATTTGATATGTGCAGAATATGCTTCCGCGAACTGGCAAGAGAAGGACGCCTCCCAGGCGTAAGAAAATCATCTTGGTAGTAGACGCCGCAGGCGTCAGTCTACATTCCCCCTTGAGGGGGACAAAGGGGGTGAATAGCAATTAAACAACATAAACTCGACACATAATGAACACAGACCCAATAGCAGACCTATTAACAAGATTAAGAAACGCATCGCGCGTGAACCTTCATTCATGCACCATGCCATATTCCAAAATCAAAGAGAACATCTTAAAAATAATGCTGGAGAAAAAATTTATTAAGAAGTTCGAAATAACAAAAGATGAAAAATTCCCGGAAATATTAGTAACAATTGAAGAAAATCGAAAGCTAAATTTGAAAAGAATTTCAAAACCGGGACAAAGAATCTACGTCAAAAAAGAAAATATTAAATTACTCCGAAGCGGACTGGGAACAAGGGTTATATCAACATCAAAAGGCGTAATAACAGACGAAGAAGCTAGAAAACAAAATCTAGGGGGAGAAATAATTTGCGAAATATATTAACTTAAAATTTAATGTCACGAATAGGAAAAAAACCGGTAGAAATTCCTTCAGGAGTAACAGTGGAAATAACTGCAACCGAAATTAAAGTAAAAGGACCAAAGGGCGAACTCAAAAGGAAGTTACATCCGAAAATTGGAGTCAAAGTGGAAAACAACCAAATAATTGTTTCTCGCAAAGAAGACCTGAAAGAAGACAAAAGTTTGCAAGGATTAATGCGTTCCCTTATAGCAAATATGGTTGAAGGCGTCAGCAAAGGATTTGAGAGGAAAATGGAAGTAGTGGGAGTTGGATACAGATTCCAGCCAAGCGGGAACAAGATAACTCTAACCTTGGGATTCTCCCATCCAATCGAACTTAAAGCACCGGAAGGAATCACTTTCGAAAACGACGAAGAGAGCAAGCAAACAATTGTAATTAAAGGAATAGACAAAGAAACGGTCGGAGAAATTGCAGCAAAAGTAAGATCATTTAGACCTCCTGAGCCATACAAAGGCAAAGGTATTCGCTACAAAGACGAATACGTTCCAAGAAAAGCCGGCAAAGCTGCCGCAAGCGCTGGAGGTGAAGCTTAAAAAATTAACTAACAAATAAGATGTTATCAGTAAAAGTACAAGCAAGACAAAAAAGACACGCACGTGTTAAAGCAAAGGTTTCCGGGACCGAATCTCGCCCAAGATTGGTCGTATTTAGAAGCACGAAGGATACCTACGCACAATTGGTAGACGATCAGACGAAAAAAACAATCATGTCCAGCTCAACTTTAAAAATAAAGAAGGGAACAAAAAGTGAAAAAGCGAAAGAAGCAGGTATCGAATTGGCGAAAAAAGCGCTGGAAGCAAAAATCACCTCTGTAGTCTTCGACCGAGCAGGATATAAATATCATGGCCGAACAAAAGCATTGGCCGAAGGAGCCAGGGAAGGAGGCCTTAAATTCTAACAGCACAAACATTAATATGGCTAGAAAACCACATTCAAAAAACGCACCATCAAAAGAAGTAAAAGAATTTGAAGAAGAAGTTCTCCAAATAGACCGCGTAACACGCGTAGTTAAAGGCGGACGTCGCCTTCGATTCCGAGCAACAGTTGTTATCGGCGATAGAAAAGGCCGTGTCGGAGTCGGCGTAGGAAAATCTGACCAAGTTGTGGGATCAATTCAAAAAGCGATAGCTGACGCTAAAAAGAGTCTTATTCTTGTAAAACTAAACGGAACAACAATCCCTCATGAAGTTAAAATTAAACACAAGAGTGCTCAGCTTATTCTCCTCCCGGCAGCACCTGGTACAGGTATCATCGCAGGCGGATCCATCCGCAAAGTTGTCGAATTGGCAGGAATAAAAGACATTCTCTCAAAATCATTTGGAACTACAAATAAAATCACTTGCAGCCGCACAACACTACTTGCGCTTAGTGAGTTAAGAGAAACACCATTTATGAAGCGGAGGGCGACAGCCCTCGCAGCGATAGCTGCCAAGCAGCCGGTAGCCACGCCAGTGGCCAAACAGCCGGCGAAGCCGGCAATAGCCACCGAGCCTGCAACCAAACCTGCAACCGAGCCTGCAACCGAGCCCGCAGCCGAACCTGCCACCAAACCATTAGAAAAACAACAATCTGATAAACCAACGAAAAATGTCACTGCTAAATCTTAAAAGCAACGTTACAAAGAATCGCAAAAGAGTCGGCCGCGGAAACGGATCCGGGCACGGAACGTATTCAACGAGAGGCCAAAAAGGACAAGGGCAAAGAACAGGAGGAACGCGAAGACCGGGATTCGAAGGAGGACAGACTCCCCTATCTCGCAAAATGCCAAAAATGAGGGGATTCAAGAGCCCAAACAGAGTTGAGTACAGAGCCATCAACGTCGAAGAGTTAGAAAAATCATTCAAGGAAGGTGAAGTTGATTTAACAAAATTCAAAAGACCGGTTAAACTCCTAGGCGATGGCGAGGTTACGAAGAAATTCATAGTTAAAGTAGCTAAAGCATCCGCATCAGCAATCGAAAAAATTAAAAAGGCGGGTGGCAGTTGCCAACAGCAGCGCGCAAGCCTTCCGAAAGGCGAAGCCACAAGCAAGGAAAAACCTGTCCCAGCCGCCCCTGTCCAAACCGACAAGTAAAAAACATCAATGTTCAACTACCTCAAACAAATCTGGAATTCAAAAACGATTAGAAACAAACTTCTTTTCACTCTTGCGATAGTTGTTCTATACAGAGTATTGGCCCAAATTTCCGTACCGGGAGCAGACCTAGTGGCAATCAGAGGAGTTATTGACAACAATGACCTACTCGGAGCCTTCAGCATGCTCACAGGAGGAAGCGCAAAAAACTTTTCAATTCTTCTCATGGGACTTTCCCCATATATCAATGCTTCGATCATCGTACAATTGATGACCGTCGTAATCCCAAAACTTGAAGACCTTCAGAAAGAAGGCGAATCCGGAAGACGCAAAATAAATGCATACACCAGATGGTTAACATTCCCATTAGCATTCCTTCAATCATATGGAATGATCATTTTATTAAATTCCCAATCGCACGTTCCAATTATTAAAGATTTGGGCGATCCATTGGTTATCGTGACAACAATGTTGACCATCACCGCAGGCACAGTCCTCCTGGTATGGCTCGGCGAACAGATCACGGAAAAAGGCATCAGCAACGGCATCTCGATCCTAATCTTCGCATCAATTATTTCCCAGATTCCAGCAATGATTGGAGAAGGACTCTTCCTCGCACAAGCAGATGAAAGTAAATTAATTCCATTGGTAGTAATCATTTTGATCACAGTCATCCTCACTACGGTCATAATTATAGTTAATGAAGCTCAACGCCGCATCCCGGTCACATACGCCGGCCGCGGCATCCGCGCAAAAAGCGACCAGTCTCATCTGCCAATCAGAATCAATCAGGCAGGAATGATCCCGATCATCTTTGCGGTTTCATTGGTAAGCTTCCCGCAAATCTTGGCTCAATTTTTACAAAGAGCAAGTTCGGAATGGCTCAGAGTCGGCGCTGAAAAAATGGATGCGCTCTTCCAGCCAAACGGCCCCGTTTATCTGATTGTGTACTTCTTGCTCGTAATTGGATTCACATACTTTTACGTATCAATAACCTTCAATCCTGAACAAATAGCAGAGAACATTCAAAAACGCGGCGGCTACATCCCAGGCATTCGCCCCGGCAAAAACACGTCCGAATACATTGGCAAAATTTCAAATAGACTAAACCTCTTCGGAGGTACGTTCCTGGCCTTCATAGCGATCCTCCCAATCTTGCTCCAAGTAATCTTCCGAAACTTTTCAATCGGCACCGTTCCCCTACTCGTCTCCGGCGCCGGAATGATCATCATCGTCGGTGTAGTCCTCGAAATCATCCGCCAGATCAATTCTCAATTGATCATGCACGACTACAACAAGTTTTATTAACAGCGCGAGCGCAAGCGAGCGCAAAACAAGCTCCGCGAATTTTCTTGAACAATCAAGCATTTTGATATACAATGAGGGCGTCAATACTCGCGATGAACACTCCAAAATAAAGACCCCGACTTGTCGGGGCTTTATTTGTCGGTGGTGGACCTGTCGGGAATCGAACCCGAATCGCGTAGTTGTCAATACTCGCGACGAGACCAACTCCAGGCCCATTGTCCCCCCGACACTTCTACGATATCATCCAGACCTTAAATATTTCTTAAATAAACTTAAAATTTTCCTTAACTTTTTCTTAAAATTTCCCAACAAAAAAGCCCCCCAAGACGGAGGGCCTTTTTTCAACATAAAAATGTTTCTCTAATACCCCAAAACTGCTGATAATTTATCGGCCCAAGACTGAGCTCTGCCTTTAGTCAAAAGATTGCCTGGATAGAATTTATTATTCTTTCCGGTAGATCCTTTTTCACCACTAACCGCAGCCCAAGCCTTAACATCAAGAATCCCAAGAGCAGCATCACCAACTACATATTGATAATACCAGGTATCATTAGAAACATCAGAATAAGGAGTTCGAGCAAAAATCTGAGCACCATTTACAGTTTGAGGAACATTATCCTCCCCACCAACCGCATCAACGTATGCTGACCAGAATATTTCAGCAGCCTCAGCTCTCGAAACAGTTTTCTTTGGCCCAAAAGTCCCATCAGGATCCCCCTTCATAATATCTTTATTTACTAAATAGCAAACGTAGTCAACGTACCAGGAATCTTCAGGCACATCAGAAAAACAACTACCGCCACCCGCCTCCGCAGACCACCATGGATAAGCTGCCGCAACCACCACTTTTGCAAGTTCGGCTCTGGTGATATTCCCGCTTCCGAAGATCTTCCCCATCAGATCTCCCCCTTTGAAGTAGAGGCCAACGCCTCCAGCAAGTACTACAGCGACGGCAATAACCGCAGCGAGCACTTTTCCTTTGTTTGTCATTTTTGTTTTGGTTAATTTTTATTTGACTAACACTAGAATTATAACATACCCCCCCCCGAAGTCAAGCCCTCCGCCTACTAAAAGTGCAAAATGTCCGTACCTAGTACATCGCGCGAACATTATTGTCGCAACACACTCCGTACTAAGAGTCAAACACGTCTAATCGAGTCAGGCCGCCCCGGGGCGGCGGGCCAACCTGAAAAATCCCACACTTGACACATTTCCTCACCCCGAAAATCAAAAATGCAACTTCCAACCTGCAAAATCCCCCACGCGGGGAAACTCAACCTGTCGAATTATACAACAAACACAAATCGCAAATCCCAACCTGTCATTCTTTGCGCGCCCGCCTGGCAGCAGACACGGCGCAAAGAATCTAACCTGGAAATTTGCAAAATCAAAAATCGTTACCCCAACCCGCAACTTTGCCCACCCGCCACCCTTTACTTCCCCCCCATCTTCCCCTACAATCTTCCCCGCCACTTAACATTTAGCCCCATGGATCTCATTTTCTTCGGTATGCAAGG
>JBAZPI010000008.1:0-25927 GCA_041648305.1 Candidatus Altimarinota bacterium
GGATTGGTTTCATCACCTTTATCCTAATCAACTTGAGCTTTTTTCACAATTTTTCAAAATGTTTGCCGGACACTAGTGGTTGAGGTGTGTTGAGGTGTGATTTTATTTCTCCCGATCCACCGTTTATCTCTACTTTATCGCCTTCTTTTGCTTTGAAATCCGCTGAGTTGCCGCTTGTTACAACTATCGGCAGCTTTTGCTCTCTCGCGATGATTGCCAAGTGCGACAGCATCCCGCCTTGTTCGGAGATGATGCCTTTTATTTGATCGAAATATTTTGTCAGCTCCGGAGAAAGAATTTTTGTTAGGAGGATTTTGCTAGGTTCCCTAGAGTTTTTATGAGCCGGGTCGTTGAGATTTTTTTCTGTGAGAAGGATTCCTTGTGCTATGCCGGGGGAGATTCCCATGTTTTTTTGAGTTTGTTTTGGGAAGGTGCCGCTTAGAATTTTTGGCATTGTGAATTTTATGAATGATGCGTGGTGGGAGGCTCTTTTTTTGCAAACGTCTTCTTTTACTGTGCCTGCTGTGCTGTTTGTTAGTTCTTCGAGCGTAGCGAAGTAAACATCTTTTTTGTTGAGGGAGAGAAGGAGGCGACGAAGGTCACTGATATTTTTTACAACCAGCCATCGGCTCATTTCTCGTAGGCGATTGTAGATTGCGGCGTTTTGAATTGGCTTTGAAAACAGTTTCTTCTTGAATGGGGAGAGATTGTTCCACCAATTTACCGCGTCTTCCGGTTTCTTGCCTTTTTCACATTCATTCCTGATAAATGGAGTTTCGTCAGCGATTTCGATGGTGTTGCCCCTGAAGGTGTCAGTTTTGATATTCAATTTGAGATTTTGGAATTCGTCGAAGTCGCCGAAACTCAAGAGGGAAGAGAGCGGGATTTTTTCTTTTTTTGTGAAGTTCTCGAGTTTTTTTATCGCGATGCCGGTCTTGAGGTTGACTTCGAAGACTAATTCGTAATTTTTGAGGAGAGTTTCGAGAGATTCTTGGATTGTTTTGTGTGGCTTTGTGGGCGTGATTGCATCTTTAAGATCTTCGAAAAGTTCTTCGTAGTTGTCCAGGCGGATTCTGTATAAATAGAATGCGTTTCGGATGGTTCTGAATAGTCCGAAAAATCCTTTTGGCGAGAGACTTTTTCGTTCTTCTTCTCTGTCCACGAATAGTTCGTTGCCGATGATTTTTAGGATTTTTTTAGGCTCGTATTTGATCTTGTGCTTGCTGTAGACTTTGGCGATGGGGCCGTCTATTTCGTACACTTTTTCAAGTAGATCTAGCGTTACTTGCGTTGGGCGAGGGGCTATTTCAGAAATTTCAGTCTTCTCATATAGAAAAGTGGTGTTTTTAGGGAGAGTTTCATCTAGGTACAGGCTTTGTTCATAGTCATTTTGTGTCAAGGTTGTGATTGGACGGGTTTGTAGGAAGTACCATTTTTTATCTTTTATACACCATTCGATGTCCTGTGGATGAGAGTAGAATTTCTCGATTTTCTTGAAGGCTTCGATTGATTCGGCAAAATTTGGCAGGGGAGCCTTGGGTGTTTTTGTTGTCCAGTAAAGTTGGGCTTTTTCAGGTTTAATTTTGCCGCTGACTAGGTCTTCGCCACGACCTTTGTGATGCTCTATAATCATTTCTCTTCCGCCCGATGGATTTCTTGTGAATGTTACTCCGGCGGTGTCTGGTTCTATGTATTCTTGAATCATAATGGAGAATTTTTCCAATTTACCTTTTAGGAATTTATCTGCGTGGGCGATAACTTCGCTGATTGCTTTATTAAGTTCGTTTTTCGGGACAGCAATTATTGTTTTGAATTGTCCGGCGAGGGATTCTTTGTCGCTGTCCTCGATGAGAGCGCTTGAGCGGACTGCGAGAAATTCACAGTCATCAAAGCGATCAGCAAGGTTTTTTGCTAGATTTTCCAATTCTTCCTGAGATTTTGCGATTTTTACGACAATGTCCGATGGAATTGCTTCGAATTTAGGGACGGCGAGTCCAAGCTCAATTAAGTCGTTGAGGTTGAGGGTTTTCCTGCCAATTGTGTTGGTGGCTGCGTTGGCGACCGTGTTGGCGGCGGGATTATTCATATTCCCAGGGTTTGTTGTATCGGCCTAAGAATGCGTGACCTCGATTTTCAAGTTCCACTCCTGTTATTTTCGCGTCGAAACAATTGACGTAGTCGTCACAAATCGTGATCACTGTGCTATTTTCCGGGACTTGGGCGAAAGTATCGTCGATATCTATTGTTGGTGTGTACATGATTGGAATGTTTACGCTTGCTCCAATGTGCCAGTTCTCGAATTTCCATGGTTCTCTGCAGTCTACCAGGATGACTCCTTCGGCGACCTGTTGTTTAACTTCTTCGGTTGTGTGAATTTTCTTGTATCTTTCTTCTGTGTATATTAATCCGAATTTGACTGAGCCTTCCCATGTTCCGCCAAAGTCCACCCATCCGTTTGCGCCGTTTTCCAGGTATGAAGCTACAATATTTTTTGTGCGGAGGAATTCCGAGACCTCTTTGCCGCGAATACCGGACCAGCAGAGTACGTATACAAATTTGTCATCCGGAATTCCAATCCATTCGCCGGCTTGTAGATCCGCATATCTTACGTGAATGCTTCCTGGAAAATTGCCGTAGCTGTATTCCAAATCTTCGCGTGCGTCCAAAACTATGTAATTGTCTTCGCCGCTTGTTGTGATTTCTTTGAATTTGGAATTACTGATGCTTATGGGCTGATCTTTGTTTTGGGAGAAGAAGGTTGATTCCGTGGCAGGTTCTTCTGTGGTGGTAGTGCCAGTTGCTGGAGTGGTATCGGCTGGCGTGACTGCCGTTGATGGTGTTGTGGTTGTCGCTATGCTACCCTTGCCCAAAGTTTTCACGTCTGAGCTTGCGACTTGTACCGGGGCTCCATTTTTGTATTTTAATTTCATCAAAACTCCATATCTTATGTATGAGTTGCCCTCATATAAGGTTAGTTCGAGAGAGGAAGTTGCTTCGTCAATTCGGACTAATTTGTCGACTGTTATATTTGTTGTGTTTACATACCAGCTTTTAAATGTATCGAGGCTTACAGATTTTTTTGACGTTTCGTATGCTTTCTCAAATTCTCCGTCTGCGATTGCTTTGTAGTATTCTTCGATGAATTTGGTGTTTGAGTCTTTTAGCGATTCGTCAATATCTGCCTTGTCTGCTACTTGAATACCCTGAATTGTCGGGGCTTCGCCCGGGGCCTCGCCCGGGGCCTCGCCCGGGGCCTCGCCCGGGGCCTCGCCGATTTTCAATTTGTCGAGTTCTTGTTCCTCTTTTTTTGTTGTAGTGATCGGAGTGATTTTGATTTTGTTTTCTTTAATATACTGCTCCTGTTCCCCCGGCATTTGTGCGTATTTTTGGCTTTCCTCCAGCCATTTTTGGTATTCTGCGTTTTGCTTGTAGTTGCCGTATAAATATGCCGAGCCGATTGAGATTCCCACAATCGCTATGACTGAAACTCCGATGAACAGTATTTTCTTTGATTGCATTAGGGCGAGTCTTGTTTGAATGAATTTGTATGATATGCCGAAGATCGCTGACAAGAAGATTGCCGCGACTGAAAATACTTGCGCTAGCGATGATCCTAGGTTGAATAGGAAGTCAGGCGGTGGGACGGCGAGTGCTGTTTGTGGAAAGGCGAGGATGCAGAGAAGAGAGAAGGGGATGAGGGAGAGGAGGCGTTTAAATATTTTGGTCGTCATTTAAAAAGATTAAGAATCTTTGGATTTGCGATCTACGGCATTATAGATTGTCGTGGTGGTGGAGGCAAATTGGGGGAGAAACTACGCCTTAAACTTTTTTCCCTCGTATCTCACTAATTCAACTCTGTCCTGCTGTGAGAGGATGTCTTTTGAAAGTGGATCGTCGTAATCGCAGTCGTAGACGACGCGAACGATTCCGGAGTTTAGGATCATTTTTGTGCAGATTACACATGGGTATGTGTTGCAATAGAGAGTGGCGCCGTCGATGCTAATGCCGAGTTTTGCGGCTTGTGTGATTGCGTTTTGTTCAGCGTGGGTCCCGCGGCAGAGTTCCGCGTTTTTCCCCGATGGGACGTTGAGGCGTTCGCGCAGGCAGCCGCCGGCTTCGGCGCAGTGGGGGACGCCACGGGGCGCGCCGTTGTAGCCTGCTGTTAATTGTTGTTGGTCTTTTGCAATGACGGCTCCGACTTTTCTGCGGAGACATGTGGCGCGCTTTGCCCAAGTGTATGCGATTTCCATAAATATCTCATCGAAGGTCGGGCGTTCGCCGCCTACCATAAGGTTGGTGAAGTGTTGGAGTTTTCGGTCTAGCTCAGAGAGGGAGCCTTCGTTGATGATGAGAAAGTCCGACATTTCCAGACATTTCTGGACATGTTGGCCGGTTTCGTCTTCGCCGATGCCGCTTTCTCTTTTAAGTCGCTCGAAAACTTCGTCTTTTGTTAAATTTTCCTCGCCAGGTCGGTGGCGTGTTTTGATACGATTTGTTATCGTTGTGAGGCTTGAAGTTACCGCGAGAAGAGAACTTCTTGGAAGTCTTTTTATTTCCGCAGCTTCGTATGGGTTTCTGATGCCGTCGATAACCCATTTGCCTGTTCCGAAGGTTGCCCCCTCTTCATTTTCTATTGTGTCGCGAATGCGGAGACCCAAAACTCCCGGGCCATATGTTTTTCTTAAATCGTTTCCGACGTCTTGAAGGTTTTCTCTGGTGTGCTTCAGGCCTCGTTTGTCGGCTTCTTGACGAACAATATCGGAAAGGGAAATCGTTTTATAGCCTTGGTTCGCAAGTTTTTTAACTATTTCTCCTTTTCCTGTCCCCATATATCCGGTGAGGCCGATGTACATATGTGTGGGTTGTTATGTATTGGTGGGGCCTGTGTGCTTTGGGGTCTGATTGTATCTCTGAATTGGTCTGTTTGCAAAAAGATTTTGTGGATGATTGCGGATTTCGACTTGACGTTGAATGTGGACTAAAAGGTGAGTATTTGCTCACCGTGCAATATTTCTGTGCTTTTGTCTTTGCGATTTCGCTATTTTTCGTCGTTTTGACCTGGTGGTTTGGCTTTTTTTGTGTTAGGATTGAGGCAGTTTTTCATAGAGTTCGGAACGTAAAAGTCCATTTCAAATTTCATTGTATAATTGGCTGCTCGTGGCCGCTCGTGGTCGCTTGGTGCTGGCGCGTAGCTGGCTCGGGCGGTCCGGGTGGTTCGGGCGGTCACTTTTTATTTTTTAACCTTTAAAAATATGGAAAAAATTGACGAAAAAACGGAGTCTCTGCATCGAGAGTTTTCTGAATATGGGCGCAATGCGAAGGAGTGGGCGAAGCGGTGCATGCTTCTTTTGCCCGAGATCGATAGATATAAGGTTTGGGCGAAGAAGGGGTTTGGTAGTATTTATGAGTATGCGGCGAAAATTGCCGGGCTAAGTCATAACCAGGTCAACGAGAGTTTGCGTATTTTGGGGAAAATTGAGAACATGCCGGCCTTGATGGCGGTCGCGCAGGAAAAAGGAATATTAGCGGTGAGGCCTGTGGCTACTGTTGCGACTAAGGAAACGGAGAAGGAATTGGCGGAAAAGGCAAGAAATATGACTAGAAATGAATTGGAAGTTTATGTCAAAGGTGGTCACTCCGAGTCAGGCCGCCCCGGGGCGGCGGGCCAACCTGGAAAAGTTTCGGTCACGATGGTGCTTGATCCGGCGATTTTGGACCAGATGAAGAAGCTGAAAGGGGACGGTGAGTGGGAGGACGTGATGGTGGCGTTTCTTAAACTGCGCGAAAAGGAGCTGGACGAGGTCAAGCCTGAGGCTGTGCCATCAACTTCTAAGCACACACCTGAGCCTATAAAGAGGTTTGTAAAAAAAAGAGATAATCGTAAGTGTGTTTTCCCCGGATGCGGGCGGAAATTTGCTGAACTGCATCATGCTGATGGTTTCGCGCGAGTGGGGGTTCACGATCCGGATCGGATTTTTTGTATGTGTGAGGGGCACCATGATCTCGCGCATCGCGGGCTTATTGAGAACGAGCATTTGGCACCTAAGTTTTGGAAGGTGCGCGAAAAGCCAGATCAGACTAATCCTAGATTTGAGATTGATCAATTGGTGCAAAAGCGGCGGCAGAATGGTTGTTTAATTTCTTAAACTGAGCTAGGATCCTGTGCGTGCGTGCTTTCTTTGAAAAAGTTTCCACGCAAGCGCTTAAAGGTTCGGTTGTCTAGCGAGTGGCCGGTGGTTGAAGTTGACGGGTCATCTGCGGGTTAGCGGCGGGGCCAGACGCGCAAACTAACTAAACTTAACAAAAACTCTATGAACGTTCTAACTCAGGTTGCGGCTGGGGTCGAAGAAAAACTTCATTTAAAGGAGTTCAAGCACTTAACCGCGATTGCTGTCATATTCGTTTCTGTTCTTCTGATTTCGAATGTTGCTTCGAGCAAAATCTTGGCTCTCGGGCCGTTTGATTTTGATGGGGGAACGATTCTTTTCCCGTTGAGCTACATTTTTGGGGATATTTTGACTGAAGTTTATGGCTACAAAAGGACTCGCAAGTTGATTTGGCTGGGTTTTGCAATGGCTCTATTAATGGGGGCGGTGTTCATGATAGTTGGTGCTTTGCCGGCTTCCACAGGTTGGACCGGGCAAGAGGCGTATATGGCGATTCTTGGATGGACTCCTCGGATTGTAGTCGCGAGCGTGATTGCGTATGCGGCTGGCGAGTTCTCAAATTCATATATTTTGGCGAAAATGAAAATTTGGATGAGTGGGCGGCATCTTTGGATTAGGACGATTGGGTCGACTTTAGTTGGTGAGGGAATTGATACTTTGCTTTTTGTTTTTATTGCGTTTTATGGGGCGGAGTGGGCGACACCGCAAATGCTTTTAACGATTATTGTGAGTAATTATATTTTTAAGGTTGGAGTTGAGGTTCTGTTTACGCCTGTGACGTATGCGATTGTTGGATTCCTGAAGAGGAGTGAGGGTGTTGATGTGTACGATAGGGGGACGAATTTTAATCCATTTAGATTAAAATAAATTCACAAAACTTGTGCCGTGTGTTATAACTCTGGGGAAATAACCTTTTTCCCAATTCCCTATGAAAAAAATATTTAAGTCTTTGGTCAGGTCCCTTTCCGGTAAGAAAGGTGGCTCCGGTGCTGCCAAGTATAAAAAAGCCGGGTCGAGCGCCGGGTCGAGCGCCGGGTCGAGCGCCGGGTCGAGCGCCGGGTCGAGCGCCAGGTCGAGCGCTAGGTCGATTGTCGTATCTAGTGCCGAGCTTGCAAAAGAACAATCTATGATCGTGAATCGGTTGCCCGGGTATTTTTTGATAGCGTCGATTATCGGTGGTTTGTATCTGTTGTACATGGTGATAGAACCTTTCTTCACGACCTTGATTCTTGCGGCTGTTTTGACCGTGCTTTCTTATGGTATTTATCGGAAGGTTTTGGCCTCTTTCAGGGGACATGCCAGAATCTCCTCTGTTTTGATGTGTTTGTTGGTTACTCTTGTAATTATTGTTCCGCTGGCAGGGTTTGTTATTTTGCTGACTCGTGAGGGGATTGATATGTACGATACTGTCCAACAGAAGATATCTTCGGGAGCTTTTGATTCGTTGTTTAAGTGGGAGCAAGGTGGCTGGCTTTATGATTTTAAGGTGAAATTGGAGCCGATTGTTGATTTAGACAAGCTTGATATCAAGGAGGTGGTTGTGGACGCCGCAAAAAATGTGAGTTCTTTCCTTGTTACGCAGAGCGCGGAGATTGCGAAGAATGTCGGGTGGGTGATTGTGAGCTTTGTAATTATGTTGTTCACGATGTTTTACTTGTTTAAGGATGGAGACAAGCTTGTGGATAGGTTGGTTGTCTTAAGTCCGCTTCCCAAGAAGTATGAAAATCAAATTGTGGTCAGGATTCATGATACGGTTAGGGCGATTGCGTTTGGTGTATTTTTGACTGCGATAATTCAGGGAACTGTTGCTGGTATCGGATATTCGATAGCGGGAATATCCAATCCTGTGTTTTGGGGGGCGGCTACTGGTTTGTTTTCGATGATTCCATTGATCGGAACTGGAGTTATATGGTTGCCCGCGGCTTTGATTATTTTCTTGTTGGGCAATTACTCCGGTGGGATTTTCCTGGTTTTATGGGGGGTATTTCTTGTCGGAACGATCGATAATGTGGTCCGGCCTTACTTGATAGGAGAAAAATCTAACATGTATCCGCTTATGACTTTCTTTGTTGTTTTAGGGGGAATCTCTACTTTGGGGTTGAAGGGACTTGTGTTTGGGCCTTTGATTCTTGTTCTTTTTTTAACTCTTCTTCATGTGTATGAGCTTGAATATAAAAATGTTTTAAATAAATAATTTTTTATTTTTTGTATTTTTTAATTTTATTGCTATGGCTGAAAAAAAACTTCCGAAAGTAAAAATTGAGCAGCTCCCGTTTCTGGGTGTTCTTTTCCTTTTTGCGGGGTTCTCTTTGTATGGAATTTTGTCTTTTAATGCGTCGTTGAGCGAGTATGTGGACAGTATGTATGCTTCTGTTGTTCGTGATGGAGTCTTGGTTACGGATGCTTCGAATGGGGCGCCGATCAATCCTGATCTTTATACTTTTGAGGCTTATTCCGGTGAGGAGATTTTTGCCGATGTATTGGGGAGTTACCCAAATGCTGTTGCTATTGCGTATTTCAAACAGCAGGGATGGATTGCCGGTTATGAGGACGATACCTTTAGGCCCGATCAACTTATAAATAGAGCTGAGCTTTTGACTGTTTTGACGAGTGTGGTTGATGTTAATTTTACTGGCGGTGTTTATGAAAATTGTTTTACCGACGCGACCAATCAGTGGTATGCCCCTTATGTTTGTTATGCGAAGGCAAGTGGATGGGTCGACGGTTATTCGGATGGGTCTTATAAGCCCGGGCAGGCTGTTAATAAAGCTGAGTGTTTGAAGATTACGATCGACGCTGTGAATTCGATAGTTGGGGTTGAGATTACTGTTCCCGATGCGGTTTCAGCGAAGCCTTACGGGGATGTTGAAATTACGGCTTGGTATGCCAAATATGCGAAGATAGCGAAGGATGGGAATGTAGTTACCGGGTCGTTATTCTTGCCGGGCACCGAAATGACCAGAGCTGAATTTGTTCAGATGGTATACGACACGCTCGTTTATGGAGGTGTTATAAAATAGGACCCGCCGCAGGCGGGGCTTACTGCTCGATCAAACTTGCGAATGCTTCGAATGGTTGTGCGCCTATGATTACTTGGTCGTTTATTGTGAAGCTTGGAGTTCCTGAGATTCCCTTCATTGATGCTTCAAAAATGTCTGAGTCGATTTGTTTGTCGAATTTCTCCGAACCTAAGGCAAAGCAAGCTGTAAATTCCTCCAAATCTAGATCTAGCTCCGATGCGTATTGATAGAAAACTACTTCTGTGTTATCCGCGTATGCCCATTGATTTTGGTAGGTGAAAATCTTTTCGTGCATGCCCCAATATTTATCTTGTTCTCCTGCGCATCTTGCCGCGTATGCTGCCGGGCGTGATTTTGGATGAAAACTTAAAGCCAAATCTTTGACTGTGTATCTGACTTTCCCGGTGGCTATGTATTGTTCTTTGATTTTGTTAAAAGTGTTGAAATAATATCGTTGGCAGAATGGGCATTGGTAATCTGTGTATTCGATTATTGTTACCGGAGCGTCTTCTGCGCCAAGGTAGTAGTAAGCTCCTTCTTCTGATTCTGTTATAGATTCTATTGGGTCTGCCGGGGTGTCAGCCGTGGTGTCCGCCGGGGTGTCTGCCGGGGTGTCTGTCGAGCCGGCCACGTTTGCTTGAAGATCTTTGCAGTCGTCGGCTTTGCAGGTGTCAGTTAGATTGCCGGCGGCGAAGCCTACAATGAATAAGCCCAATCCTATAGGAAGCATAGCCCATAAAGTTGTTTTTTTCTTTGCCATAATATGAAAATTAGAAAATGTTAAGATTGAATTCTGTATACATGTTGTTGATCAAGTTTGCAAGATAGCTGGTGTTTCCCGAGAGCATGCTGATTCCGAGAAGCAGGAGGAAAATGCTCATTATTATTCCGAAGTATTTGCTGAATTTTTTAGTTTTGTTTACTGCATTTGAGGCTTTTGAGGCGAGAATTGCAATTGTGACGAACGTCAAGGCCATCCCGAGTGCATACGCTCCAAAAAGTAAAATTCCTTTGTTGAAACTTGTTTCTGCAAGTGCCAGCGTGAAAATGCTTCCTAGAATTGGCCCATAGCATGGGCTGTAGCCGAATGCGAACACGATTCCTGCCAATAGTGATTTTAGGAGGCCGGTGGAGCTTGCTAGGCCGGCACTGTGGCTGGAGCTTGAGCCGAAGCCGAGGCCGAAGCGTTTTTCTTTTAATAAGAATCTGAAGAACGGTATTTTATACAGGAGGCCGGAGAGTTGGATTGCGAAGAGGATTATTATGATGCCTCCGATTATTTCTAGCGCTCTTTTGTGGATTACAAGAAATTGGCCGAGCGACCCGATCACTGCTCCGAACGTTATGAAGACGATGGAAAATCCGAGAGTGAAGAGGACTGCGTGGAGGAGAGTTGTTTTATTTTGTCTGCTTTGGCCGCTCATGAATGCGAAATATCCCGGGATGATTGGCAGGATACACGGGGAGAATACGGATACTATTCCTGCGAGGAACGCTACTATAATGGTTGGTTGCATGCCTTGAATTATACTCAGGTTTTTTTCTTTTTCAATTTGAGGGCGAAAATAAGGAGAATGAGGATGGTGATTAGAATTGGGAATACGAGGGTTGGGAGTTGCTGTGACTGGGGGGTGTTGGCCGGGCTGTCCGTGGTGGTGGTTATGGCGGCAGTTTGCTTTTCGATTTTGTAGTCGACAAGGGAAAATTTCGAATTTGAGATTTTTGAGGTTAAAAGTTTGGCCTTTGTTTGCGGCTGGAAGATGATTTTCGCGGTTTCGAAGTCTAGGGTTTCTTCAGTGAAGGTGATCGTGAGGATTGGGGTTGGGGTGGCGGCTTGAGATTGGGCGGGCTGGAATTCGAATGAAAAATCACTTTTTATTTCAGGTGGCGAAGTGATTGTTCCTTCGAATGAGTAAAGGGATTTATTTTCTTTGTTCGGGGTTGGGGCTGTCCATCTATATGTTGATTTCTCCCCTTTGTTTGTCAGGATTGTTGTTAGCGCGTACGATGCTCCTTCTTCGGATTTGCCGTAACTTATTTGGTCTACGGGGGCTTGGGTTGGTGAAAACAGATGGACTTCGTCTTCTGAGTTGTTTAGGTTGAGTTTTGTTTGGGATTTGTAGAAGGCGACTGCCTGGTTTGGTTGGAGGAGCGTATTGGCCATGTTTTGTGCGGGAAATGTGTACGGTTTGCTGCCTCCTTCGAGGATGTCGTCGAGGGTGTAATTTTCGAGGTTTACGGGTTGTTTCCCGAGATTTGTTAGCTCGATCCATTCGTTGTTTCCGTCTTTGCCTTCCGGGTTTGGGAGGATTTCGGTGATTCTTATCATGTGGGGGTGTTTTTTTCGGTTTTTCCCGAGGAAAGCTCTTAACCTGTAAATGCTAACCTGTTAAATTTTCCCCGGGGAAATCCGGTCGCTTTTCCCCGGGGAAACCTTCTAACCTGTAAGTTCTAACCTGTTAAATTTTCCCCGGGGAAAATTGTCCAATTTAGTCTGGGAAATTTTTGGCAAGTTGAATGACAGGTATGGCCATTCCTCTGGGCTTTTTACTAACCCTGCTCTAACTGGGTTGTTAATTATATATTGGATGGTATTTATTAATTGTTCCTGATCTTCTATTGGTTTTGGGAAGTATCTTTTCCCAAACAATTGTCCTTTTCTGTTCCATTTGGAGTTGAAATGTTTTGCGTAGGAGAATTCTAGTGTCCATATAAATTTGAATAAACCCGCGTTTTCGGTTTGGTTTGCTATTAGATGGAAGTGATTTGGCATTAGGCAGTAACACGAAATGTCTATGTTGTATTTTTTCTTATAGGTTTGCATGCGGTTTAAGAACCATTCGTAATCATTGCTGTCATAAAAAATTTTCTTTTTCGCTAATCCCAGGTTGGTTATGTGGTAGTGTTTTCCTTTCTCGAATTGAGTGTGTCTTCTTGGCATGTTGTGTTTACGTTACTTTTTCTTCCGTGCCTTTTATCCTACAGCCCCGACCTTAAATATTCCTTAAATATTCTTAAATTTTTCCTTACATTTTTCTTAAATTTTCCTTTAATGCCCTTGAAGAATCTGCCTTGAGGCTGCGAAGGCTGTCAGGATTGACAATTCCAATTATTCGCTTATAATTCCCGCATGGATAGAAGTAAAGATATAGACACAATTTTGGCGCAGTCATTGGCGGAGGGGTTTGGGAGAGATCGTGATAAGGGGGGTTTGGATGGTGATGAGCAGTGTTTTGAGAGGGCTGTTTGTGAGATGGATAAATTAATGAAACCACCTTGTTTATTTGTGGATCGTGGATCTTTTTGTGATCAAGTTTACTTTTTTGCTGCTACTTTACGTAATGATGTTGATTTGAGTATGTTTTGGGGGTGGCTGTTGGTGAGGGCGAATGAATATGCCGTTGCTGATGAGCCTGATGTCGCTGTTCTTATTCGGAATACGGTTCGTCTTGTTGGTGAGCGGTTAAAAAGTGAAAGACAACCGAAGGTGCCTGGGGCTGTGCCTGGCGAAGCTTGACTTTATGTCGGTGCGTGAAGTAAAGTGGCGCTGCACTTGCGGGTGAAGAAATTCGCTTCGGCGGAAAAATTCGCTTCGAGTGCGTGAGTTGGCCTGAAGTTATGAAGATTTAAGAAAGAGATTCCCACGTGTAGTACAAACATAATAAACATCATTAAAATAGTTAAAAATTAGAGGGGGGCGTGTGTGTTTCAAGATGTTTGGTGGTGAAATCTTCTCTTCTTAGGTCTTATGAGTCTTACGGGCTGACTTAAAGAGTATTTTTTAAATCAACAAAAAAATGACACTGATTGCAGTAATTATCGCTGTCGTCGCATTGGCGGCAGGAGGATATGGAGGGTATTATTACCGAAAACAGATTGTGGACGAGAAAAACAAGGACTTGGATGCGAAGGCGGACAAGGTTTTGACTGACGCAAAAACCAAGGCTAACGAAATGGTTTATGAGGCGAAAAATGAAGCCTTCAAGCTTCAGGATGAGGTTAAAAAAGAGGAACATAGCAGGCGTGAACAATTGACCAAAGTCGAAGAACGTTTGGTTAAGAAAGAGCAGATTTTGGATGAGAAATCTGAGAAAGCGGAAAAGTTGAAAGCCGAACTTGAAGACAAGGTCGGTTCTGTGAAAAAGCTTCGTGAGGAAGTAGAGGCGATTTTTAAGATGCAGGAGGCTCAATTGGAGAAGATTGCCGGGATGTCAAAAGAGGAGGCAAAGGATGTTTTGCTGAGAAAGGTCGAGGAGGATGCGAAGGCTGATATAGTTATAACTATTAAGAAAGCTGAGGCGGAATTGAAAAAAGAGGCTGACCAAAGGGCGAAGTTTATTATTGCCGAGGCTGTACAGAGATATGCGGCTGAGACTGCATCGGAGTCGACCGCGACTATCGTGAACCTGCCGAATGACGAAATGAAAGGACGCATCATTGGTCGTGAAGGACGCAACATTAATACTTTTGAACAGATTACCGGTATCGACGTTATCGTTGACGATACTCCCGGATCTATCGTTATTTCCGGGTTTGATTTGGTTCGACGTTATATCGCGAAAATCACTCTTGAAAGATTGATTGAAGACGGACGAATCCATCCTGCGAGAATTGAGGAAACTGTTGAAAAAGTGAAAGATGAGGTCAATATTTTGATTAAAGAGCTTGGTGAAAAGGCGGTTCTTGAGTGTGGAGTTACAGGTTTCCATCCAAATCTTGTGAAGATTTTGGGGCGATTGAAATTCAGAGTTACTCACGGACAAAATGCTCTCAAACACAGTATGGAAGTTTGCTTCATTGCCGCGAATCTTGCGGAGGAACTTGGGGCTGATGTTTCAGTTTGTAAGAGGGCTGCGTTGCTGCATGATATTGGAAAGGCTGTTGATCATGAAATTCCTGGCCATCATTCTAAAATCGGTGCGGATATTGCTGCAAAATTTGGGTTCCCGAAAGAAGTTATCCACGCGATTGCGGCGCATCATGGTGATCCTGAGCCTGAGACGCTCGAGGCGCAGATTGTTTACGCTGCTAACCAGATTAGTAACGCTCGTCCTGGTGCGAACAAAGACAATCTTGATTCATATATTAGAAGGCTTAATGAGCTTGAGAATGTCTGCAATGATTTTGCGGGAGTCGAAAAGACGTTTGCTGTTCAGGCCGGTACTGAAGTGAGAATTTTCGTGAAGCCGACGGAGATTGATGATCTTGGAGCTGTTAAGTTGTCTCACGCGATTGCTCGAAAGATTGAGTACGATCTACAGCATCCGGGACCTGTCAAAGTTAATGTGATCAGGGAGACGAGAAGTGAGGCGTTCGCGGAATAGCGCAAATCTAACTCTTGACTTCAAAAATTAGCACTCTATAATACGGGGTGCTAATTTTAAGATTCTTAACCAAAATATGCGATGGCAAAACTAAGACCAACTTCTGATCACATTGTGGTCAAAGCGATAGAGGAAGAAATCACCTCAAAAAGCGGGATAGTTATTCCTGAGACCGCAAATAAGGAGCGCCCGATGAAGGGTGAAGTTATTGCGGTTGGCCCGGGCAAGGTTCTCGACAATGGACAGAAACGAGCGATGGAGGTGAAGAAGGGCGACAAGGTTCTTTTCACCAAGTACGGACCTACAGAAGTGAAGGTCGATGGAGAGGAGTTGCTTGTTTTGAACGAGAGCGATGTGTTGGCTGTGATTGAATAATTATAACCACTTAAAAACTATGGCTAAAAAAATTCTTTTTGGTGACGATGCGAGACAAAAACTTTACAAAGGCGTTGTTGCGCTTGCGGATTCTGTGAAAGTTACGCTTGGGCCGAAGGGTCGAAACGTAGTTCTTGATAAAAAATACGGCGCGCCTCTGATCACCAACGATGGTGTGACGATCGCGAAGGAGATCGAACTTAAAGATCATGAGGAGAATATGGGCGCGCAACTGGTGAAAGAAGTTGCGACAAAGACCAACGACGTTGCCGGAGATGGTACGACGACCGCGACGATTTTGGCTGAAGCGATGATTGGCGAGGGGTTGAAGTATTTGAAGGAGGGCGCGAACGCGGTTCAAATGAAGGGTGGAATTCATAAGGCTGTGAAAGCTCTTGAAGAGGCCCTTGAGAAAATGGCTGTCCAGATCGGCGACAGCAAGGAGAGGATCGCGCAGGTTGCGACGATTTCCGCGCAGGACGAAGAGGTTGGCAATTTGATCGCTGATGTGATGGAGCTCGTCGGTAACGATGGAGTAATCACTGTTGAAGAGTCTCAGACGATGGGAATTGAGAAAGAAGTTGTTGATGGAATGCAGTTCGATAACGGATATGTTTCTCCATATTTTGTTACTGATCCGTCGAGGATGGAGGCTTCGTACGATGACGTCAAAATTCTCATCACCGACAAGAAGATTTCTTCGATTCATGATTTACTTCCTTTGTTGGAAAAAGTTGCGCAAAGCGGCAGAAAGGAGCTTGTGATTGTCGCTGAAGATATTGATGGCGAGGCGCTTGCTACGTTGGTTTTGAACAAACTTCGTGGGACTTTCAGCGTTTTGGCTGTGAAGGCACCGGCTTTCGGCGATCGACGCAAGGAAATGCTCAAGGATATTGCTGTTTTGACAGGAGGGACTGTGATCAGCGAGGAGATTGGACTCAAGCTTGACGGCGCTGAGCCGTCTCATCTCGGAGAAGCTCGCAGGGTCGTTTCCGATAAAGATACTACGACAATCGTTGGCGGCAAGGGCGACAAGAAGACGATTGAGGCTCGTGTCGATGAGTTGAAGGTTTTGTTGTCGAAAACTACGTCAGATTTTGATAAGGAGAAATTGCAGGAACGTCTTGGGAAGTTGGCAGGTGGAGTTGGAGTGATCAAAGTTGGAGCTGCGACTGAAATTGAGTTGAAGGAGAAGAAATTGAAGATTGAAGACGCGTTGAATGCTACGAAGGCTGCTGTGGAGGAGGGGATTGTGCCTGGTGGAGGAGTTGCTCTTCTTCGCGCTATGAGTTCTCTTGAAGGTTTGAAGGGCGATAGCGATGAAATGAATGGTATCGCGATTGTTAAGAGTGCTTTGAGCAGGCCGTTGGTTCAAATTGCTGAGAATGCCGGGAAGAATGGAGCTGAGGTTCTTGATAAGGTTTTGAAAGCGAAAGAATGGCACGGTTACGATGCTGCGAAGGACGAATATGTCGATTTGCAGAAGGCCGGAATCATCGATCCTAAGAAAGTTACCCGCTTTGCTTTAAAGAACGCGGCTTCTGTTGCAGCTTTGTTTTTGACCATGGGCGGGGCCGTGAGCGATTTACCTGAAGAGAAGAGTTGTTGTGGCGGCGGGACGTGTGGCGGTGGCGGACATGGTGGTGGAATGGGGATGGAGATGTAGCAGGCGTGTAGCGAAGCGGAACTGGAATATTATGGTATTTGCATGCTCGGAGAAAAAAGCGATTTGGATGAATTGACGAAGAAATTTTCGTTGTGGGTGTAAGACATATTTGTTGAGATTTCGGCAATATTTTAATTATGGCGAATTTGCCATAATTAAAAGTTAGGTCGGTCTAAATAGTTACAAAATTAGCGTTAAAGAGTAGGTTGAGAAGACTAGGTCGTGTTAACATAAAACTTTTAAGAGAAGGACTATCATTCCAAGCATAACGAATCCGCTATATACAATATCCAGTTTGTCGTATCTGGTAGCAATTCTTCGAAAGTTTTTCAGTCGATTAAAAAGCCTCTCAATTTCATTTCGGTAAAGGTAAATTATATGATTGTAATCCCATGGCTTTTTCATATTGGATTTTGGCGGAACAACAGGCTCAATATTTTTGTTCCAACATGCTTTCAGCATTTCTCTTCCCGAATAGCCTTTGTCCATTGCAAGATATTCCACGGTGGATGGAAATTGAAATTCTTCTATCAATTTCTTGCCAATTGTGAAGTCGCTTTTTTCTCCTGCAGATAAGACAAAACCCATTCCATGATCAGGGCATCCTCCAATCATGTGTATTTTTGTAGTGTATCCACCGCGAGATCGCCCTAACGATTGAGCGCCCTTTTTTTCTGCGCTCCTGCCGCGCATTGATGAGCTCTTATACTGGTACTATCCAAAAAAGCAATTCTGACTTGAAGGATGTCTTCCACTTCCAGTTTTCGTAAAATTTTCCCAAGCAGCCCAGACTCGCTCCACCTTTTGTAGCGAGTATAAATTGTATGCCAGTCGCCTTCTTTTACGCGATAGTCATATGGTAACTGTCTCCATCCGCATCCGCTTTTGAGAACATAACATATTGCATCCAAACATTTTCGTAACGGAATTATTTCCGGCTTTCTTGGCTTCGGAAACATTGGAGCAATCAAGTTAAACTGATCACTTGTGAGCATTTGGTACATAGTGTGAGGGGTTAAATTGCCCACACTATATCACGCTTTTTATGTTAACACTACCTAATGCAATTGGGCTTAGGGCTACTGCGCGGAAATTTTGACGGAAGGTTTGGTTGATGTATAGTTGGGGGGCTGTAATTTACCATTAACGAAAAATCAAACATGAAAACATTTCTAACGATTCTTCTGACTGCGATTGTGGTCGGAGCAGGTGTGTATTTCTGGCAGAATTATCAGGCTCAACCTAGTTCTGAGCCTAGCTCTGAGGAGGCTTCAGAGGAGGTTGCCGAAGATGTTCCGGAGGTTGCTGTAGAGCCTTTGTTGTATTCAAGTGAAGGGGTTGATGTCGAATTCTCGAAGAAAGAGGGGACTTTTGATTATACAGTTGAGCAATTGGAATCGATGGCGGCGGAATGTGGAACCGTACATGAAGTTGGATACTTAGAGACTTTGGTTGAAGCTTACGAAAATACTCCGAAAACGATGTATAAATTTAAATACAATGAGGCTAGTCAAGAAAATGATACTTTTATAGCGACATTATTGCCGAACAGGATGGAATATGCTTCGTTGGATGATGTTAGGAAAGATTTTGATCAATGTTCTGTGGGCGGGGATATGTACCCGACGATGATGAATCAAAAATGGCTTCTTTTCGTAAATTCTTGTGGAACAGGCTATAGCGATGGCTCTGGAAATCCGATCGGATGTCAGGTGGTGAGAGATGTAGTAGAGCCAACCTTAGAATTAAATGGGGGAAGTTTAAATGAGCCTGAGGTTTCGGAGGAGGGGAATGAAGAGGAAACGAACCAGTTGACTAAAATCGACGAAGACGAAATGTATGTTTATTATGAAGGAACTATTACGGTTAGTGGTGAATACAGGGAATCTCAGCCACATACTATTCGTGGAGAAATGTTATGTTTTTATGCGGATGAAGAAACTGATGATTTACTTCCGCGAGCATCATGGTTCTGTTTTGAAAATCAAGAGGCAGCTAAGACAACGTTCGGAGTGGATGATTCTGAAATTTTTGAAGATCCAAGTGTAGAATGTTTTGAAGGATCGGCAAAAGTGAAGGTTTCGAATTACAAGGTTAATAAAAAAGAAGCAGCTGTGTACGATACCGCGAAATTGGAGAAAGTTCTTGAGATGGGTGCATATTCGACGGATTGCGAGTAACGGGTATAATTTGGCTATCCTCATGACTGTCTTGGATTTAAGTGTACGAAAAAATCGTACGGTTGAAATTTAACTGTCGACAAGTTGTCGATAGTTCAAATCGCCGGTTCCTGATGGGACTGAGTTGTCTACAATTCGTAGACGACTTGAAAGAGAGAGTTGGTTGTGCCATAGCTGGCAAAGGGTAGGGGCAAATTGCCATCTCCCATTGTTGCTCGAAGGAGGTTGAAATGAAACTGTTACATTTTATTGAGTTCCTCTCTCTCTTGTGTTAAATTTTAGCCTATGAAGAACAAAGACGATTCAACAATTGATTTAAGTAAGCTTGGCGGAGACGACTCCGCGGATTTTTCGGCTCTTTCATCTGCTGGAGTTGAAGATGATGGCTTGAAAGAGGTTGGGAGCGGGGCCGAGGAGGAGGAATTTAAAATTCATCATCTTGAGTTGGGGAGGGTTGAGCGTGTGAGCGACCGCGAAGCTGCGAAGCTTGAGGCTTTTGGGGATGGCGGCGATGTTTCGCATGGGCCGGCTTCGAAAGTTAGGGTTAAGTTCGACAAGTTTATTACGCTCGTTGCGACTCATACATACGAAGATATCTTGAAGAGAAACGCCGATGAAGATGTGATTATCAGCACAAATTTGCTGACTGATCTTGCAAATGCGCATGATGAAGCTCGCGGAGACAAGAAACTTCCGCTTCTTTTCGCGTTCGGATTGATTATAGGAGTTATCGCAACCTGGTTAATTTTAAGAAGTTAAAATGGCTAACCTTAAATATAAGCGTATCCTTCTTAAGATGTCGGGCGAGGTTTTTAAAGGCTCGCTCTCGTCGGGGATCGATTATGGGGTCTTGGTTTCGCTTGCGCGGAGAATAAAAAAAGTGAGGGATTTGGGGGTTGAGATTGGGATCGTGATCGGTGGCGGGAATATTTGGAGGTATAAGGATAACAAGGCGGGTGCTCGGAATGCGAATGCTGTGTCCGGTTATGAACTTGATCGTGTCACTTCCGATACGATGGGTATGATGGCAACGAATATGAACGCTTTGGCTTTTGAAGATGTTTTGAAGGCGGTTGGGTGCGATGCCGTGGCGTTGACTGCGTTTCCGTGCGAACTGGCGATGAAAACTTATACTGTCCGCATGGGGCTTAAAAATTTGAAGAAAGGCAAGGTTGTGATTTTTGGCGGGGGGACGGGGAGTCCATTCTTCACGACTGACAGCGCTGCGGCGATGCGGGCGCTTGAGATGGAGTGCGATGTTCTTATGAAGGCGACGAAGGTCGATTATGTTTATGACAAGGATCCTGTGAAATTTAAGAGTGCGAAAAAGTTTGTCGAGCTAACTTACGATGAAGTTATTGATAAGAAATTGGGGATAATGGATATGTCTTGCGCATCGCTTTGCAAAGAAGGCAACCTCCCGATGCTTGTCTTTAATTTGAATAAAGTTGGGCTTATTGAGAAAGCTTGCAAGGGGGAGAAGGTCGGAACTATAATTAACCCTAAATAATATGTCTGACGATCTAATTCTTACCGCGAAAAATGGATTCCAGGCCGCTATTACTCATATGAAGGATGAGTTCAAGAAACTGCAGATTGGAAGGGCGAGCGCAGCGCTTGTTGAGGGAGTAATGGTTGAGATGTATGGGACTACGCAGCCGCTAAAGGCTTTGGCGAATATTTCGGTTCCCGAAGCGAAGACGCTTTCAATTCAACCTTGGGATAGGTCTGCGTTGACGGCTATCGAGAAGGGGATTGTGGCGGCGAATATCGGATTAAATCCTGTAAACAATGGTGTTGCGATTATTTTGAATATGCCACCTCTAACTGAGGAACGTCGCACCGAGGTTGCGAAGAGAGTTAGGAGTCTTGCTGAGGAAGCGAAGATTTCTGTGAGGAATTTCCGCCAGGATGCGTTGAATGCAATAAAGAAGATGAAGGATAACGATGAGGCGACCGAGGATGATGTTTTTTCTGAAGGAAAGAAATTACAGGAGTTTGTCGATGCTGCGAATAAGGAAATTGAGGAGACGGCAAAGGCGAAAGAGAGCGACATAATGACTGTGTAATAATGACTGTGTAATTAAGAGGGCATGGCCCTCTGTTAACCCCCCATTTCCATGAGTATTTTTGTAACGGTTATTTTATTTATTATAGTTTTTTCCATACTTGTGCTTGCCCATGAGCTTGGGCATTTCATTGCGGCAAAGAGGTCGGGAATCAAGGTGGAGGAATTTGGGATTGGGTTTCCGCCCAGGATTTGGGGACGGAAGAAGGGCGAGACGTTATATTCCATAAATGCGATACCTTTTGGCGGTTTTGTTAAACTTTTTGGAATGGAAGGGGAGGGCCCGTCCTTGCCGGGTGCGGCGGGGACAAAAAGGAGTCTCAAAAATTTTTCTAACAGGAGTATGAGAACGCGGGCGAAGGTTATGGTTGCCGGGGTGTTTATGAATCTTGTTTTGGCGTGGGTGCTTTTGTCGATTGGATTTTCTTTCGGGATGCAGCCTTTACTTGTTTCCGATGATGTTTTTCCTGCTGTTGATAATGGAGTCGTAGTGCTTCAAGAGGGGGCGGTTGTGGAAAGTGTTGAACCTGGAAGTTCAGCTTCTCTTATGGGGATTTTGCCCGGCGATTCCATTGTTAGGTTTGAAGGCGATTCGGTGGTTGATATAGAGCAGGTTGACGAGATTTTGGCGAACCCTGTCGGGCAATACGTTGTTGCGAGAGGTGGCGAGTTGTTTTGGACGAATTTGACGCAGGGGGATTACGATGTGTTGGTGGAGAGCGGCGGGGCGGTGCTTGGCGCTGCGTTCAAAGAAATGTTCTATTTCCCGAGAGTGAGAATCCATGAAGTTGATTTTGAGTCGAATGCGTATAGGGGCGGACTTAGGAGCAATGATGTTGTGATTGCTATCAATGATACGGAAATTTACTCATTGCCGCAGTTTAGAGGTGTAATAGAGGATTTGGATGAGGCGACTATTACTGTTTACAGGGATGGGGTGAGGAAGGATCTTTTGATTGATTTGGATGTTGAGAGGAGGATTATTGTGAGCGGTGTGGTTAAAGACAAGCCTGCTTATAATGCCGGATTAGAGGATGGTGATGTTATTGCGTCTGTAAATGGAAAATTTATTACCGAGTCGAGTGATTTTGTTGCGTATGTGACTGAGCATAAAGACGAAGTTTTGGGGCTTTCCATTCAGAGAGGAGATGAAGTGCTGTTTAAGGAGGTTAAGCCAGAAGATGGAAAGTTGGGAGTGTATTTGTCCGAGTTGTATTCCGGTGAATATAGCGGTTTCAGTGTTTATAATGTTGATCAATTTACTTCTGTTGTCGAGATCAAAAACGAGCAGTATCCTTTTTATACCGCGCCTTTTTACGCTTTGTCCGAAACATGGAGAATGACGAAGCTTACGTCTGTGTTTTTTGTCGATTTTTTGAAGCAGTTCGTTCAGACGGGTGAGGTTTCGGAGAATGTGGCCGGGCCTGTCGGGATAGCGAAGATGACGGGCGTATTTGCGAGGGAGGGGCTGATTCCTCTTTTGAGGTTTATCGCGCTTTTGTCGATCAGTTTGGCTGTGTTGAATATTCTTCCTTTTCCGGCTTTGGACGGGGGCAAGCTGCTTTTTATATTCATTGAATTTGTTGTGGGCCGAAAGGTGCCGATGAAGTGGGAGAATTATATACATCTTTTTGGATACTTGCTGATCGTCGCGTTGATTTTTGCTGTTACGTATCGCGATATTTTGAGTTGGGTGGGGGCGTAGGGGATTTTTCTTGTTGCGCGGTTGTCAAATTTGTATTTTGGGACCTCTTGAAAAAGGGGCTGAAATGTTTTTTAGTTTCAGTTTTTTTACAAGATCTTGTGTTTTGGGGATTTTTTTTGTCGATATGTTGATTGGCTCGGAGTGGGGAATTTAGCGCTTGAATGGGGGGGGAAATGGTATTAATATTCGAAGCCCACGGAGATGGACGGAAGGAAAATTTTAGGGCTTTTCTTTCTAGGGTCACTCTTAAGGCTTGGGCAAAGCTTGTGGGACAATTTTTTGGGCATTTAACTTCATTCCGATGACTAATCTAAAAGACATGTGGGTTTCTGTTTTGACTCGTATCGAACCTACCATGCAGAGGACTAATTTTGTGACGTGGTTTCAGAATACCTCTTTGGTCGAAGTGAAGGAAACTTCTGCCGGCAGGGTCGCTGTCGTCGGGGTTCCCACTGCTTTTGCGAGGGATTGGATTATCGGGAAATATAGAATTAAAGTTTTGCAGGCTGTTCAGGAAGTTGACGGGGAGATCAAGGATCTTGAATTTGATATTGTTAGCGCCGGCGGGCTTGATGTTTCTCAAATTTCTTCAAGGCCTGAGAAAAAGGTTCGCAAAGTTAGAAACAAACCCGAAATCAACCTTGGAAATGGTTTGAGGAGCAAGATGTTGAATAACAGATATACTTTGAGTAGTTTTATCGCCGGTCAGGAGAATAGGCTTCCTCATGCTGCTGCTACTGCGGTTGCCAATATGCCCGGAGGGATCTATAACCCGATGTATATTTATGGCGGAGTTGGTTTGGGAAAGACTCATTTGCTTCAGGCTATCGGGAATGCGATTTTGAAGGACGATCCGGAAAAAGTTGTCAGGTATATAACTGCCGAGAGATTTGTTTCCGAAGTTGTCGAATCAATCAAGCGCGGGGAGATGAATAGGTTTAAAGGACATTATCGTGACGTTGACGTGCTTTTGCTTGATGATGTCCAGTTTTTTGCGAAGAAGAAATCCAGCGAGCAAGAATTCTTTCATACTTTCGACGAATTATATGATTCAAATAAGCAAATTGTTTTGACTTCCGACAGACCGCCGTCCGAGCTTGAAGATTTGGACAAGAGAATTACGACCAGGTTTGGGATGGGAATGGTGACGGAGATTTTGATGCCTGAGTTTGAGACCAGGGTTGCGATTTTGCAGCAGAAAGCTGCGGAGGCCGGAATGCTTATCGATCCTGAAGTTTTGGAATTTATCGCTGCGAATGTGACGACCAGCATCAGGGAGCTTGAGGGAGTTTTGAGGCAGGTTATAACCGAGGCTCAGATCGATGATAGGGTTCCGACCGTGAAAAGCGCCGTTGAAGTGTTTAGAAAGTTGTATAGAGCCAAAGAAATAATCGGTTATGATATTGAGAAAAAGAGACTTGATAGGTCTATAATGACATCTCAGGATGTTATGGAGGCTGTTTCTTGTTATTACAGAGTTACTGTGGGTGAATTGACCGGGGAAGTGCGAAAGAAGGAGGTCATGGTTCCGAGACAGGTTTGTATGTACATAATCAGGCATGAGCTTGATGAGTCTTTTGAGAAAATCGGGGAGGATTTTGGCGGGAGAATGCATACTACTGTGATGAACGCTTGTAACAGAATTTTGAAAAAATTGAAAAAAGACTCTAGATTGGTGAGGGATATAAATGCTATAAAGAAGGAGATTGGACTGTAATCTAAGGGGATAATGGAAAGATATTACTACGACCAGCGCAGACTCTCTTCTCGCGGGCACGGTCCCGGTGGCGGTACTTTTAAATTTATTTTTCCTTTTTTACTGCTGATTGTGATTGGCATTATGGCTGTTTTTGGGTTAAAGCTGATTTATTCTTATTTTTTGGCAGGGGACAAGGATGCGGTTTTTTTGTATGTTGTGGAGGGGCAAGCTCAGATTAAGTTGTGGGGAACGGAAGATTACGTGAAGGCTTATGATGGGACTCGGATTTTGCAGGGGGATGAGGTTTTTGTTGCGAAAGATTCCAGGGTTGTTGTTGAGTTTTTTGATGGAACGATTGTGCGTTTGGCCGGTGGAACCGATGTTGTGTTTAATGAAATTTATAAGGACAGGTCCGGTTTGGAGGTGCAGGTTGTTTTAGCGAGCGGGGATGTTTGGGTGAATAAAACTTCTCTTTCGGGGGCAAATACCAATTTTTACGTTTTGACCGATAATGTGCTGGTTCAACCTGTCGAGGTTGGGGCGATTTTTGGTGTTGGGAATGTGGGTGGGATTGAAGTGGTTCGAGTTGTACGTGGGAGTGTGGATATTGATGTCTATAGTGAGAACGGAGGGACTACCGTTGATCATATTACTGTTGAGGAGGGGAGTCAGGCTTTGTTTGATCGGGAAAAGCTGGAGCGATTTTGGAAGTTTCAGGCGCCGAATGTTGTTGAGGATATAAGTGTTAGGTTTGTGGAATCTCCCTGGTATGTGTGGAATTTGATTGAGGATGAGGAACCGACGGATTTTGGAGTCGAGGAGGTTGCGGTTGAAGTCGTGTCTCAGGTTGAGGAGACTCCTGCTGAACAGCCTGCGGAGCAGCCGGAGCAGCCCGCAGAACAGCCGGAAGTGTCGCCAGAGCCTAAAGCGCAGCCGGTTTTGAATCTTGGGCCTTTGACTACTCCTGTTATTACTGAGGTAAATGGTGTCGCTTGGACTTCGGATATGTTTGAAGAGGGATTAAAAGTCCAAGGTGAGCCGATTAAGGTTGAAGGGAATGTGAGCGGGGCATCGAGTTTGTTTGTTAACGGATATCAGCTTCAAAAGTTTGAATCGAGAGAGGGTCAGGAATCTTTTGTGTATTGGATGAAGGAAGAATATGTGAATTTGGTTTCTGGTGAAAATGTTTATGAAGTTTATGCTTTGGCTCCGGATGGAACGAGGAGTAATAGTGTGTTTTTTAAGGTGATTTATGAGCCGAAGGCGGAGGAAGCAACGGATGATTTTTCAGGTTGACGGGACTGCACCGTGTCTGCTGCCAGGCGGGCGTGCAGTCGGCTTCAGATTGGGATTTTCCAAATTGACAGATCCACGGGTTAGTCGTACAATTCGATGCCTAGTGCTAGTGACTTTAATTCTATGGTTGAGAAGGATGGGCGCGAGCCTGATGAAAATAAGGAGGGGCAGGTGTTGTCTCCCGATGGGATTCCCCCCGTTGTTCCTGTCGAAATCACTCCTGTTACATTGGAGAATGTCGATCAGACGGTAGATCAGGTTGTTGGTTGGCTGAGAGAAGATTTTGCCAGAAATCCTAAACAGTTTTTTGGCGAGAATCCTGTTGATACAAAGAAGAAGCCGGTTTCTTATGATGAGTTGGCAAGAGCTAAAAAGGCACGAGTTTTTAGGTACCTGAAATGTTAATTTGCTGTATTTGAAAAGAGAA
>JBAZPI010000009.1:0-25329 GCA_041648305.1 Candidatus Altimarinota bacterium
TAGGTTCCGCACGAGCCGCCGCAGCCGTCTTCGCCGCAGTCCTTGTTCAGGCAGTTGGGCTGGCAGCCGGGGTCGACGGGTTCCGGCACGCACTCGAAGTTGTCGTTGCAGATGTTGCCGACGCCACAGGGTCCGCAGGAGCCGCCACAGTTGTCGGGGCCGCACTCCTTGTTCGCACAGGCGGGAACGCAAGGCAGATCGCCAGCCTCGCACTCCCAGTTGTTGTTGCAGGTGTTGCCGACGCCGCAGACGCCGCAGGAACCTCCACATCCGTCATTGCCGCAGTCCTTGTTCAGGCAATTGGGGACGCAGGGGTTATCGATCTGCTCGGTCTTGCATTCCCAGTTGTTGCCGCAGTACTTGCCGACGCCACAGGGTCCGCAGGAGCCGCCGCAGCCGTCTTCCCCGCAGACCTTGTTGGTGCAGTTGGGAACGCAGTAGCCGCCCCCCACATCGTCCCCCCCCGTCGTGTCGTTCCCGCCCGTCACAGACATGGCGGGCTTCGGGTCGTCTATCTGGCAGCCGCTCACAGCCACCAGAAAATTGGAGATCAGGCCCGTGAGCAGGGCCGCCCTGAGAAACCAGAACGTTGTTGCCTTCGCCATGGAAACACCTCCGTGTCATGGCAACCCTTTTCCCTCGAACGACACACCATGCGCCGCCGAGGCTCTTTCGCAACTATGAGAACAAAGCGACAACTTCTCCGGGCGGAGAAGGATCGTCGCGTGAGCGGGGTTAAAGGACAGGACGTCCTCGAAACAAAAGAAGTTCAGGTGGGTACGCACTATATCGTAAACGCGCGACTTTGCTTAAAGCTTAAGTCAAGCGTGTAATTTTTAATGGCTCAATTAATCTCCTCGAGCCGTCGATCATGGAGACAAAGACTCCCTTTGCCCGCTAAAGTTAAGGAAGTTGTCTCCACGATCGACAACTCGAAGAATACAGCGCATGAAGCGCCTGGCGCGCGCGAAGCGCACCAAGTAAAAAGCCAACAACACACAAAGCACACCCCACCAAAAACACAAACATAAAAAATTTTCATCCAGTCGAGTTTTCAAAGATCATCCTATCCTTATTGCAAGCACCGTGAAAGTTGAGCCTGGAAGGCTCAACTTAAGCAGTTTGCCTTAAGTGTCTTAATGAATACGAGCATAGCGCGGGCATCCTATTAAGAAATAAAAATAGGAGTCGGAGTATAACGAAACCTTGACAAAAAGTCAAGAAGAGTCGTGCTTAACTCTGGGATTCAAGGGTTCACCGGCTTGGGTGAAAACTATCCGACCACTGAAACGTAATTCTTAAGCAAAAAAACAGTTTCCTCTTTGAGATGTTTTTTGATCCACAATTTTTCCTTCTTGTCCAACAACTCTCCAAGCCCTTGAAGTACTTGGTTATCTTTCACTTTCTCAACCAACTCAATACAACTCTTAAGATATTCTTTTACGGTTTTCCCTGTTCGCAAATTTATCAATTCAGGGTCAATTTCCCATCCGTTTTTCAAGAAATAATAAACATCGTAAATATCGCGCATCGCTATTTCTTTTCTTGAAACCAAAGCTGATAACTTGCCGACAAACAGATAACTCCGGGTTGAAACCATCATTGAAATTCCAAGAAATTTCATCAATTCATATTGTTTTCTAACATCCGGAACAGATCCACGAGTGTTAATCTCGACTTTGATATTATGGTCGCTGTCGCCATAGGACAATAAAAAAAAGATGGTAAATTTTTTCATGTACGCATCCTTTATCCCACCGTATTTCTTGAGAATGTCGCCAATTTTTTTAAAAACTTGTTTTTGCGTATTTTTGTCTGTAACAAACAGGTCGAAGTCCAAATCAACCGAGAAACGAGGGAGTCCATAGAAGAAATAAGCGCAAATGCCACCTTTGAACCCAAGCAAAGGGGATATTGAAATATCGGAATAAATATCTTTCAAAATCCGACCCATCATCAATTGGTGTTTTTCTCTATTCAGCATATTCTTTCAATCTTTTTATCATTTGTTTGTTGCCGTAAATTTTAACAAGCTCGAAGCATTTTTTCCAATCAATCGGTCTCAAGTTGTCAAAATAATATCCGGGAAACAAATAGATTATGTCCAAAAAAGCACGCTCAACGGTAGCAATACTGTAATTACCCTGGCTCAAAACACCGGACGGATTGTATAAAACGCTATCTTTCAATTTTCTGAAAGTAAAAGTGTGATTATCAATTTCAATTGTCCTTGACCACTGGCCGGCGACAAAAATAGTGTCGTAATGTTGGAATATAACTCCGGCTTCCCTGAGTGTGGTTTCAAAACTCACGTAAGAAGGGGAATATATGCTCGCAGCTAGCTCCCTGAGATCGTATTTTTTATCCTTGGAATAAATTCTCCTAGTTAACTTCTCGAGATCGCCTTGTTTAACATAATAGGAAATTTTAGATTTAAGATGAACCGGATTATTTTCCTGCCAAATCAGAGAGAGATCCTTGTTTGTAAAAACCGTTTTAGGTGATTTAAATAATTTTGCAATAGCGTTATCCATATTGTGCTATATATCGTGAATCTGAAGTAAGACTTTTTCTTACCTCCAGTATACAAAATCAAAAGAAAAAAGTCAATCGAAAATGACAAATCAGAGCAAAATTCATTCTAATCCCATAAAGATACAAAATTGTATGCTAACGGAAACGGAAACGTGAACGTGAACAAGGAATTGCGCCAAAACTTTATAAAGTTTCCCACTCGAGCCGCGATGCAGTTACAGAAGGTTTCGAGATGGTTTAGCTGTACGACATGATCGTACGACTCAAAAACCCACAACCGAGTGGCTCTTGTTACGACTAAACAAAGCTTGACAAAAGGACGGGCAATATGTATGATTCGCAGCCTGGCCACTTTATAACCTAATACAAATGCCGGTAATGGATGTTAGTTATCGACCCTGCTACAGGTTAGCGATGTCATGCTAACGATTTTTTGTATTAGATGATTAAAGTTCAAGCCAGTGTTCTTTAAAAAATAGGCATTACGGTACATGTTTCGCTACTGTTCTTAAGCGGTAAGAATAGGGGATAACGGGTTGTAAAGTGGCCTTTACGACTGTTGATAAGCTTTGAGCACTTTTTTGTGTTCGAGGTTTGTTGGCGGTTTAAGCCTCTTGTCCCCTACTTTTACCGTTTAAGACTCTAGTGATTCATTGTAGAAAATAATCTCGCAGGCTTGAGAGCTTCCTAAAGCTTTCGCTTGCGAGTTCAAATAGGAACTCAACCAAATGGCTTCGGCCAAACCCGTTTTATCGCGTGCTTCTGGGGGGAAGTGCGCGTGTACCAATATGGTCTTGCAAAGAAACCCCAAAGCGCACGGTGCGCAAAGGGGACAACAGCTCGTACGGAGGAAAAATGAAAAGGTTTCTGTTCGTTTTCACGGCTACGGCCGTGCTGCTGCTCGGGGCAACTTGGGCGGCGGCAAAAGACAAGTGCAACAACTCCAACCCGTGCGGTGACAAGGAGGAGTGCAAACGGCTCGGCGATCTCGAGAAGAGCTGCCGGCGTACGTGCTGCTCCAACACGGAGTGCTCGAGCGGTGAATCCTGCTACAGCGGGTACTGCGTGAGCGAGGACGAAAAGTCCCAGCTCGAGCAGTACTACGGGAAGGCGGCCGCCGCGGCCCGCGCGGCGGAGCTCAAGGACGCCAAGGACGCGCTCGACGCTGCCAACGTGGCTCTCAAGGCCGCCCAGGGCGACGTCGAGAAGACTCGCCTGGCGCTGCTCAAGGTCCTCGAGGCGGAACGCCTCAACACGGATCTGGACATGGACGCCGCGCGCGCCGAATCCACCGAGGCCTACCAGACATGGTTGGACCTCAGCAACGCGGTGACCGCAAAGGGTGCTGGAAAGCTCCTCACGCTGTGGAACGAGCTCAAGACCAAGAAAGACGCTCTGGACACGGAAATCAAGAAGCTACCGGAGGTCATGGCTGTCGCTGACGGCCTGATCAGGACTCCGGATGCCGCGACTTCCGAAAAAATCCAGGCCTCCATCCTGGCTCTACAAAATGCCGACGGCAACCTCAAGGTTGCGCTCTCCGAGCTCCAAGCCGCCCACAAAGCGGTCAAGGCACAGTGGGCGCAAAATCTCTCAGGGAAGCTCGACGCAGAGAAGAAGAAGACTGCCGAGGCAGAGGCCAAGGGGAAGGGTCTCAATCCGAACGAGATCTTCGTTCGGGGTGGAAGCAACATCACGGCGCTCAAGCACACCCCCGATAAGGCAACAACGACGGGAGGCGTGCAGACCGGCTACCGCCGGCACTTCAACCTCGACGGGGCATTCCGCCCCTACACCGGAGGAGGTGCCGGAGGTGGAACCCTGCCAGACTCACGCTTCTACTACGAGTTCTTCGCGGAGTTGGGTTTCCACGCTGGGAGTCCGGAGAGCGTGTTCTTCTGGGACGTCGGGGCGGCCTTCGACTGGATGATCGGGATGTACGAAAGCTCAGGGCAGGGCCCGGCATTCATGGCCCAAACCGGCCCGGGGTTCAACCTGGGCAACAAGGGTAAGGTCACTCTCGGTCCTCAGTTCCGGACACAGATCCCCAGTTCCTTCGGGACGGAAGAGAACGTCGTGAACTGGCTCCTGCAGGCAGGCACGACCTTCTAGCGGTCCCCCCAGACCGCTCCCCTTCCTGAGTTCCCCTCAATCTGACCAAGGGAAATAGGCGTACTTCAACGCAACGCTACAAGCCTTTCTTACCAGGTCAGATTCTCCACAATCTATCCCCGTAATGCCTATTTCTCTTTTTCTATAGGCGAAAACAGGCAAAAAAAAGCCTTTTAAAGCGTTCCAAACAGAAGAACGCTCTTTTCACCGTATCAAAGTACAAGCCACGTCAAAACGCCTAGAAACAACAAATATGAAATGTGTCCATACAGCAAAACCCCCCGCTTGCGCGGAAGGTCTTTGCCCCTCATTCCTATGAAAATTCTAATCGTATGAGTTCTTATTGGTGCTTATCGCCCCGGCACCCACGGCCCACGAAGGCCAATCGATGCGCCGGTGCTTTTTTAGCGGGCCCGATCAGACCGGACCTTCACCAGCCAGTAAGGCTGATGCAGACCGATCCTATTCGGTGAGGGGCAAGCACCCGAAGCCCCTTTTGCCTAATGCGCCGTGGCCGACGCGTTGGCTATAGTAGAATATCGAGAAATTACTGTAACAATCCTGCTTCGTTCAATCTGTAAAGTAACAAAGCAACTTCTCCTCTCGCAACAGCGTTACCTGGGTAGAAGTATCCAGAATATGTGTTGTAAAGGTCATAATCATGAGCTAAACAAACATAGTCTTTGTACCAACCGTCAGTTGCGTCAGGATAATACTTTGTATTGCATACCGGAACCTTGTATCCATTGATCGTTTCAGCAGCTTCCAAAGTATATTTAAGAAGTTCAACACGATTGATTTCTTCGCCTGGCCCAACAAGTGTTGTTCCTGCGTATCCGTCAACCATTCCATAAAACTTACCGGTTCTCAAATACTTCATATACCAAGCTCCGATAGATACATCCTTGAATCCAAGGTTTGTATAATCATCGGGAAGAATTGAAACTTCAAACGCTTCAAGAACAACCTTAAGAGCTTCAGCTCTGTTGATGAAAGAATATTGTTTGAATGATCCATCTGGATATCCATCGAATATTCCTTCAGCCTTCGCCCAAGCAATAGCTGTACAATACTGAGAAGATGAAGTCACATCCCAGAATCCTCCGCAAGTTTCAGTCTTTGGTGGTTTTGGAGTTGGGGGAGTAGGTGTGTCACCTTTAGCCTCTTCACCGATAACGAAGAATCCTTTTTCTTTATCAGTTTTGTTGCTTGAACCCTCGACTTTTGTCGCTACTCTGTATGAGTACTTTGTATTCTTATCTAATTTCTTGCCATCTTCGTCCCTAGCGTCCCAAACCATCTTGTAATCACCAGCCTTCAAAAGCGTATCATTCATCAAAACTATTTCAGGATTTGAATTTTTGTTGCCTTTGAAGATCTCAACTGTAACTTCAGCTTCCTCATCGATTGTGAATTGGATTTCGACGTCTGAAGTTGTGTTCTTAGAAACAACTACAGGGTAAATGAAGTCGTTCACAACGTTTGATTTGCCGCTTGAAACTGTATCCTCTTCAACTGTTACTTCAATACTCTTTGGAGTTTCAACATCTTCATTGGCTTTGTTAGCAGCAGTTACTTCAAACTCATACGTACCTTCATCAACTTCGTCGCCGTCATCATCCATTCCGTCCCATTTAACAGCGTACCAAGTATTTTTGCTTACTTCCTCTTCGTCCATCAAAGTATCAACTTCTTTATTTCCGTCCTTTACTTCAACGGTAACGACAGCATCTTGTTCAACACGGAATACAACGTATGTGAATTCGTCGATTGTGTTGTCAAAAGAAGTCTTTGTTACGAACATGTCGTCGTAAAATTCAACTGTTGAATATTTAACTTTTACAGAAGGCTTAAGAACGTCACCGTCAGCTTTGATTTCCAACACCCAAGTTCCTTCCTTAATATAGTCGTCGTCTTCATCAAGACCGTTCCATTCATATTCGTAGTCGTCAGCGTCCATCTTTTCATCTTCCATAAGTTCGATTTTTTTGCCATTTTCATCAATAGCTGTCAAAGAGAATTCTTTAACGTCTTCAGCTAATTCCCACTCGATTGTCAATTCTTCGTCAGATGGGTCCCATGGATTTGGGTCGATAACTACGTTCTTGATAATGTCTCCATCACTAACTCCGTCGTATTTAACAAAGAAGTTAGCTGATTTAGTAGCAGTTTCGGCTCCGGCGGTAGCTGTCAAAACAGCCGTATAAGTTCCGGCGTCAACTGACTCCTTAGCTTCGTCCTCACCATCCCATTCAAAAGTACCTGTCTTAACACCAGCCAAAGCCGTCAAGGTCTTAACCGTGTTGCCGGCAGCGTCCTTAATAACTAACGTAACAGTAGAATCTTTGTTCACTGAGAAAGTGAACTCAATCTTAGAAGCGGATGTAAGATCAAGAGTTCCATTGCTTCCAGCAGTCAACGTGTCAACTGCAAGAGCGGCTGGGGTACTAGAAACAGTAAAATACTCATCGGCAAATTCAGATTTAGTGTGAGCAACATTCCCAGCAATTACACTCAAAACATACTGACCATCAGCAACAGGGTTACCGCCAGAAAGTCCGTCAAAAATGACGGCCTTATCTTCATCGGCTTTAACCAATGCAGAAGGTACAAGAGTTGTAACCACAGCCCCTGTTTGAGGATTAATGACCTTTACCATAATATAAGAATCCTCAGATACTCCAATCGTAGCTGTCATAACTTCACCAGCAGACGGATTGAACGTATCAACACTCAGCTCAACACCAGAGATAAGTGGTGTGAGTTCGATAGGTCCACCACCAGGAACAGGATCTGCAGCAACTGCAGTCTGAGCGGATAGAAGTCCTACGATTGCCATTACGGCTAGAAACTTTTTCCACATAATTTAAGTGGTTAAATATTTATAAATATATATTTAAGTCTCATTAATTTTGAGACAGAATTTAGGTCAAGATTTAAGTCAGGCGGGTAATGGTAATAGTTATTTGACAAATTGTCAAGTATTTTAACGAAATACTACAATGGTTGTTACGGAAAAAGTCGCTCCGCTGACGATTTAACAGGTTTGAAGCGAGCCGGTATAGTTGCTATAAAATATTTTAAATAAAGTAGAATAATACAATAAAAAGACCCCACTCTTTGACGAGCAGGGCCTTTTTTATGCGGGCATTTCGGCCATCAATGTGGGCAAATGCAGACCAATGCGGCCAAATGTGGGCCTTCTAAGCCCACCAAATTACTTAGAATTTTTACTGTCCAAGCAGTCTGTATAATGCCTCAGCGACTTCGCTGCGAGTCGTTTCTGCGCCGGGCAAGAACATGTTGCCGACAACATCAAATAGTCCATCGACTTTTGATTGGCATACGTAGTTTGTATACCAAGCTCCGACAGACAAAGATACGTCGCCGTATGGGCTGGCAGAACATGCTCCAACCGCAGCAACTCCAGTAATTTCAGCTGATGCGTAGACGAATCTCAAGAATTCAGCTCTGTTTACAGGATCACCAGGGCGAACTGTTGATTTGCCTGCGTCTCCAGTCAATAAACCATTCAACTTGCCGCTTCGAAGCGCGCCCATATACCAAGCACCAACTTCAACGTCGGTCCATCCAAGATTTGTACCATTGTCAGTATAGAATGGAAGAGCGAAAGCCTTCATAACAACTGTTAGAACTTCAACTCTATTGATTGAATCAAATGGTCTGAATGTTCCGGTAGGATCGCCTTCGAAAATACCTTCGTTGGTTGCCCAAACAATTGCTTTATAATTCTTATTGCTTAGAAGAACATCCGGGAAGGAAATATCAGCAAATGCTTCCTCCTCTTCATCCTCTTCAATCACCAAGTATGGGTTATCTTTGTAATCGGTGGTAGCTGCTTCTTCCTCATCTGAAACAGTCTCAGATGGGCCTCCGTACACCTCACCAACTGAACCGATAGCAAATTTGCCAGACTCAGTTTCTGTAGCTGTAGAACCAGCTTTTTGAGTGAAGATCTTATAGCTGTAATAACCCTTTGCCATCAAGTCACCATCTTCATCTCTTGTATCCCAAACAAATTTATAATTTCCCTCTTTCATATCTGTGTATGGGATGAGTTCAACATCTGGAGAACCACTTGTTGAAGTTCCTTTCCAAATTCCAACGCGAAGCTTAGCGTCATCTTCCATATCGAACGTCAATTCAACATCATCATCTTGTTCAACAACAGGTGGAACAAGAAGATCTTTAGTGATGTTTGATTTTGAACTTGAAGTGTCGTCATCATCAAGATCAACAGTCAAACTCGCAGTGTCACAAACGTCTTCATCTCCAGGGCTGCAAGCTGTTAATTGGATCTTGAATGTATCGTCTTTGTCGAACTCACCGCCGTCATCTTCAAACCCGTCCCAATGAGCGGCATACCATTTGTCTTTAGAAACCTCTACGCTATCCTCTTCTATTAAATCAACCTTCGATTTTCCCTCCTTAAGTACTTCAACAGTAACTTTAGCGTCATCTTTCATTTTGAATCCGAAGTAAACACTTTCGCTAAAATCAGGATCAATTTCGCTCTTTGTAATGAAAGTTTCGTCTATTTCCGGCTTAACGTATCCAACAGTGAATGATTTCTCGACGTAATAAGTTACCTCATCGATTTCTCCCAAGAATAGAAGAGTCCATTTGCCTTGCTCTAGATATTCATCGTCATCGTCTTTGCCTTCAAAGTCAACATCGTAATCGTCAGACTCAAGGTCGTCTTCTTCATACACTTCGACTACAGTTCCAGCTTTTCTGGCCTCAATTTTGAACTTGTCGAAATTTACATCGTCATCATTAGTTGCAAGTTCCCAATCAATAGTCATTTCCTCTTCCAAAGGATCCCAACTTCCGCTTGGATCAAGGCCGATTCCTTTAATCTTTGAAGAGCCTTCTTGGCAAGTAGCGGCGGTAGAATCAACATCAAGCACAAGAGTGTTGTCAAAATCAACACCGTAAGCGTTGTTTCTTGCAGTGATTTCAACAGTATAGAAACCATCAGCAACCACACAACTGCCAGCATTATACAAAGTTCCATCCCAGTCAAAAGAAAGAGTCCCATCACCGTCAACATCATCCTTATCAAACGGCGTGTAAACAACAGTTCCACCAGCATTTTTCACCTCAACAGTAACATCTGCGGAATGAGTAACGGTAAATGAAACGGTAACTTCTCCATCTTTAGCTTTGAATGTTTTTGCAGATGCCTCGGTAGGCTTGATATTGTCAATTACAGGGACAAGAGGGTCTGTATAAGCGACTGCGACAGATTTTGAAGATTCTTTAGTTCCAGCTGTAAGCTTAAGAGTGTAAGCAGGATTTGGGAGAATTAAGTCCCCATCAACCTTGCCATCACAACTGATAGATCCAGTAGAAGCTGTACAAGAGTCAACAACAGTAGTGCCGTTCATTAAGCTGACAGTAGGACTAGCGGTCTTGCTCAAGACATATGTACCAGAAAGACTTCCGGCTGCTGGATTCCAAGTTGCTGGAGCTGTAAAAGACTCGATCCAAAGATCTTTTGTAACAGCGATTGGATCAGAGTCAGATTCAACATCGTTCAATAGAAGTACAACCTCGTAAGCTCCTTCACCAACATATTTGTCAGTGCTGTCTTTGCCATTCCACTCAACGGTACAAGTAGTGGCTGTGTCAAGACATACAAAACCGGCAACGGTTTTAAGATCTTTTGTGTTAACACCTGCAGCAGTTTCAACAAAAAGAGATGTCAAAACATCACCATTGAGTTTAACTACATCGACAGTAGCCGACGCAGTACCAGCCTCAACTATTTTGAGAGTGCTATCCACAACGAGATTTACGTCAGCAGCAAACGCCGTCTGTACCATCATTGTTGACAGTATTCCAACGATTCCCAGTACGGATAGGATTTTCTTCACCATATTGTATGGGGTTAGAAAATTAATATTTATATAGAATATATATTAAAGCGCATAAAGATTGAGCGCAGGGTTGCAATAATAATACATATATATAATCTGGCAATCTTTTAATACGGCAAAAAAGCAAAATTATTACATAATCATAATATAAAGCAAGTTGCGGCGGGGACACAAGGATGGTGGAACGATAAGCTTGCACCCTTAGGGATGAGTGCCCGCGAAGGGTGAACGTCCAACGAAGAGGTGAGCGCCCACTCACCATACAATCTTTCCTGTGTTTTGTCAGCTCAATTTTACTTATTTGATCTGTTAATCAGGCAATTTTTAGTATAGAATTCTGGCGTAAAGGGGGGAGTGAAAACACTTTAAAGGTCCATTTCAAAATTGATTCGTTAGGCGACTTGCTAAACCAGCCCAGTCAAGCCCAACCCGGCTGCCAATCTTTTATTTTCTAACTTTAAAAATATGAAAACAAATACTGATCTTCCTGCAATAACTCAAAATGTGACAAAACTTTCCGATCGCGAATTGATTAATTTGTGCAAAAAATATGGTTCTAACGCCCGTCTTTGGATGCGAAAATTCGCTGATCTTTTGCCTGAAATTGAGAGGCGCCGCCTGTACAAGCGGCGGGGGTGCTGCTCCATCCATGAATTTGCGGCAAAGTATGCGGGGATGAATCGAAACACGACCGACCAGGTTTTGTGGTTGTGCGAAAAATTAGAAGATAAGCCAATGTTAAGAGGTCTCCTCGTTGAACAAGGTTGGAGCAAGCTAAGGATTATCGCAAGCGTAGCTACCTTAAAAACAGACGCGTTCTGGTCTGAAAAAGTTAGAACTCTAACAAAAGGAGCGCTTGAACTTTATGTAAGAAATTTAAGAGCGACATTTGAAAACGGAGAAGACAAAAAAGCATCCGAACTTTTTTCAGCCTTGACTGCTGTAACGGCTACCGCTCAACAATCGATGTTAGATGTCAAAACCTTCCCACGGGAAGGTTTTGAACCTGAAAAATGTGCGGAAAGCGCTATTTTTGAGGCCCAAAATGAGCGCTGTAGCATTCAATTTGGCGACGCCGGCACGGGCAGCGCCGAGCCTGCTGAGCGTGAAAATCTGACTTTCAAATTAGACGCGGAAACAAAGTTCAGGCTCGAGAAATTTAAACAAAAGCTGGAAAAACAGAGGAAAGAGCCGCTCACGTATAACCAACTTCTCAAAGCCATGCTTGATGAGCTTGAGAGCGATTCGGAGCGGGTTGCAACTCGATCAGCAGAGAAGACTAAGACTGCGTCGCGGCAATCCAAAGGCCAAAAGGCCGACAGTCGCCATATCTCCGCACAGATCGACAGAGAACTTGAAGAACAGTATCATGGCCGCTGTGCTTTCCCGGGCTGCAATAAACCCGCAACCCATCGTCACCACACTAAACGCTACGCTCTGCACAAAGAACATGATTCTGCGACGATCGTTCCGCTCTGCAAACATCACCACGATCTCGCGCACGCCGGGCTAATCGAGAACGAAAGTGATCCGCCGCGACTTTGGAAGTTGCGCAGCGAGGCGCCGTGGTGGGACGAAAATAATATCGTTGATAAGAAAGTTCAGGAATACAAAGCCGTTGCGATTGCGGTTGGGACAATGGGTGGGTCCGGTTAAAGCTGTGACTGAGAGCCCTGGCCATGTTGCCGCTGCCCGGCTAAATTGTTGCGCAATTACTTCACTCAAGTTTATTAAGCAAATACAATGTTCCATCGCTATTCAAAAGTCGCCTACCCTGCTCGTCTACTACCACAACAGGCCACTCACTACCAGGTTCGGGATCCCCTCCGACACTAAAAGCTGTCCCATATCGCCCGTTCAAAAAATAATAATCATTGCCATTTTTTTGCGGGCTGTCCCCAGCGACCATAATCTCGCGGCAGGCTCCGCCGTCAGCAACGGATTTTTCAGAGAAATTCACGCCACGCACGCCATGCTCCTTCAAAAATTCCCAAAAAACGCGAATCGCCGAATCCTTGTCTCCCTCCGCAGGGCATACCAAACATCCAAGCCCAGAGTCCCCAATATGTAAAAAGTCCGCTGCTGTCTTCTTAAGTCCAGCCTTCCCAGCCTCGCCAGAGCCGCCTACAGCCTCGTATGTTTGCATAAAATCAGAAGTAATTTTGAAAACCTCCAACGACGCAACATTTAATTCATCGATCGTCATTTTTTGTCTGCCCAAAGGCGCCAAAACGATTGGGACGTGATGCGTCAAAATTTCAACCTTATCTTTCAGCAAAGCATACAAGCGAGACTCGAAATCTTCTTTCGGAACTTCTTCCGGCCACTTAGCCATATAGAACATTTCCCAACCATCTTCGGCCGAAGCGCCTGAAGCCGAAGGGCCCGAGGCCGAAGCTTTAAACTCATACCCAACAGCCCCATTTTCTGCCAATAAATATAAATTGCGAACCGCCTCGTCCCCAAATTTCTCCCTTATGTAATCAAAAGTAACCCGAAATCTCCCAGCAAAAGAATTCAGCTGTCTTCCGGTACAAACAGCGATAGGGAAGCCAACGCGCAACAGTTCTCCCATACGTCCCGCAATTTCATCGTCAACAACCCAAACGCCTCTCTCCGTGAGAGTCCCGTCATAATCAAACATCGCCGCCTTAAATTTGCCAAAATCAATTTCTGATATTTTCATGCACATACTCTACCAGAAATTTATCAGAAATTAAAACGGTCGTCTAACCTTCGGAAAATTCTTCCAAACCTGAATTCCGCACCAGTGCGCGCCCTCGGGACACGGCCCTTCGCGCTTCATGTCGCCGTGCACGCCCCCTAGCGCACGCGTCATACATGGCGGACCCAAATACCGCGCAATACGAGGATGAACCTCAGCAACCTGAGAAATCTCATCCATTGAAGCGTCATAAATTTCTTTCTGCGCATTAAAACACGTTCGCAAGCGCCATTTGTGAATAAACCCAAGTAAATTCCCACTCTGCGTGAAACGTAGATTGAGCGCATTCGGCAAAATATAAACGGCATACTCGCTCGATACGCCCATATCGATGAGCTGGTCTTTGACCGACCACAACATGTCGCAAGTCTTGCGATACAAAGCCTCCGCCTCTGCATTCTTTTCAACAACGGAAGGCACGTGGTAGTCGGGCCGCGAAGTATGCACGCGCGAAAGCAAGGGCTTCGAAGCGGGAGTCATGCGATGCCTCTGATCTTGGCTATCAGCGGTGTGAGTAATACGTTTTTTGAAAGTGTAACTTACGTGCTGAAGAGCACGCATAAGAGGGGAGTGTACAGAACTATTTAAAGTATCTAAGTGATAAGGATTTTTCGCAGGATTCATCACCAAATCGATCGCTTCACCATCGCTCAAATCCGATGAACCAACTCCAAGAACATCCCTCACGGCTGAAGCAAGCAGGATTTCGCCATTTCCCTGATAAGCAACGAGTTTCGAGATGCGCCCACCAAGCTCCTTGTCGAATCTTTCAGCGAAGTCGTCGCCATTCGTCTTAAGCGGAGCCACCACCGCGCCCCATTCCAAAGTGTCCTTTTGCATCCTCGGCGTTTCCCCGATCATTTTCAAAAGAATTGGATCCTCTTTGTTTACAGCTCCCATCATCGCGTCAACCACAACCTTAGCTTCATAAGGAGTATCACACGCGTTAACTAAACGAATATATCTTTGCAAAGTAATCGCGGAAATCGTGTGATATAACGTCGTCTCCGCGCAAATAGGCAAAACATATCTCGCATTTTCAATCGCCTTTTTCTCAGATTCAGTCCTGACCTGTTTCTCGTCTTGTCCTTTAATCTCACCCAACTTGCTCATCAAACGAAAATTATCCTCAACCAAAAGTTCGGATAAGCGCTCATACGCTTCATAAGCCAAGGCAAAAGCATTCTTATACAAATTCGCAGCCTTAAAACCATCATATTTTAAAGCGCCGGCCCCTGTAGATCCCAATCCGACCCTAGCCCTGCCGCTACTTCCTTCAGATTCAAAAGGCGGAACAAAGAACGATTCCGAATTATCAAAATAAACATACCTCTGGCTCTGCTGCTCACTATTGTAGAAAGGATGGCTGTGCAAAAACGACCAAACAAAATGTCGACTCACGCCCGAAATCCCGAAAACAAAAGTCGGATGCTGAAAAGGTGTGTGATGCCCGGCCTCGTATATCAATGCTCCGACGCGTTCACGCTGGCCATCAGTAACTTCATGCGGTTTCACCAACGACGAACTATAACAAGTCCTCGCGCTCGCGACAGCGATATCAAACGGGTTCTTTGTGTAAGCGATAAGTTCTACTTTCAGCATCTACACAAATCTAAAGAATATTTTGTAGCTTTTCAAAGTTTTCTACTTGCCCTTATCGTATCGATAGTGTCTTGTAATGCCTCAGCTTTTTTCAAAAACTCTTCACTCACATTCCCCTCGCCATACATGATATCATAAGGCTCAGCCTCGGAGCCTATTTGGGGAAAATACATCGCCAAAATCTTGTAAATACCAACCGCGGCATCGGCATTTGAAGTATATGTAGTGAAATGAACATTATTTTCGATCAAAACTTCATACCTCTCAAGCATCGCCAAAAGCTCATCCTTAACTTTTACGATATCAACCCTATCCCCGAACGAAATCAACGCGGACAAATATTCTCGATAATAATTAAGATCATTGTATGGATTAACGGCGATCGCTTTTTGGAAATATTCGGCCGCCTTTCTTTCATCAAACGCGGGGTTTAACGCAGAAAAACACGAAACTCCCAATAAATAATAAGCCTGGCCCTCGTATGGATTTAATTTCAATTGCTTGTTAGCAGCCTTTTCAATCAACGCAAAATCATTAGCTTGAACCGCCCCGTCAGCCATATTTAAATAATAATTTCTCGGATAAAAACTAAGCTCTTGCGCCCTTTCGTCAATTAAATTTGCGGCGACCAAAACGCTCCCTTCGAAAACAGCGAATCCGAAAACACTCAAACTTAAAATCCACACCAAAACTTCGGCTCCGCGCTTCCTGCTTCTTGTATAAAATTCTTGTACAACCGCGCCTGTAACCAATGAGCGGAAGAAAGCCAGAAGCACAAAAATCAAAATTAAATTCGCAAGAAAATTCAAATTGTAATCGATCAAATTGTGGGCAAACCCTCCGGCAATCGACGCGCCCAAGACAAACGAAAGATTTTTATCCGAACCTTCAAGCTTCCTAAATCTTTTCGCCCAAATGACCAAGACCAAAAACAAAAATAGAATGAAAGCAGAGAAAGCTACAACTCCATTTTCAGCGCCAATCTTCAAAAATACATTGTGCGGATGATCAGCGATGGCCAAAAATTCGGTTTGGTAATTCGCTTCATATAAATATTTGAAACTAAACGGCCCATGCCCAACAAGCGGCCGGTCCCACATAAGATTCCACGCACCAATCCAAAAATCAACTCTCTCGCCAACAGAAGTCGCAAGCTCTTGATTCTGGAAAGTCGCTCTTTCGGAAATTGAAATATTTGCGGCGAAAATTTCAGCCCTAATCAGGCTCGCGCCGATGCCAAAAACCAAAACAGCAGCAAAAACCACACCAATCTTCTTAAGCACCCTAAACTTCGCCAAACTCTTTCTGAAATAAAATGCCAACAGCGCGGCTTGGCCAATAAAGCAAATATAAGCACCGCGACTGTAAGTTAAATACAATGCAGTAATGACAAGAGATAAGCCTAAAAGCCAAAACGCGTGACTTAACTTTCCGTGACCGGGGCTCTCACGATCCGGCTCGCCCTGAAAAAGTAAAAAAATCGGCCAAGCAATAAGCAGAAACAAAGCGAAGGCATTCGGCCAGAGATTTGAAGGATAAAAGATGTTGAAGAAAGGGCCGATCATTCTAGGTGGTGCCTCTTTCAAGAGAAAAATCACGAATCCAAGCAAAGCCGCCATAGTAGCCCCAATGCAAACAATCTTCAAAAACGCACTCATCCACCGGTTCTCCCTGTACGCAAAAACCAAGTAAAGTCCAACCGCGCCAAAATACGCCATGACTTCAGGAAGTCCGATATTTTTAGTCTCCGAGAAAACAAAAGATAAACCTACAAACAACAGAAATACAAAAAGAAATATCTTCTCCAAAGCGATGTCCTTTGACCACGCGGCACTTTCGCGCCTACTCAACCACAAAACCACCAAAAGCAAAACACACAACAAAATAACCATCGGCCACTCTGCTCCGTAATCGTATTTTTTAAAAACTGGATTCATCAAAGTCACAAGCCAAAAGCTTGAAAGTATTCCAACCAAAAACTTATTTTTAATCCTACTCATTTAATAGAACTTTAAATTTCTCTCTCTCTAGCATTTTTTTAATTTTTCGTACAACAGCCATCGAAGGCGGCTTCACCCCCTCAAGAACATACGGCAAACCCAGCTTCTTCCACTTATAAACGCCAAAAGTATGATACGGCAAAAGCTCAATCTGCTCAAAAACGACACCGCGCAAAAATTTCACAAGCGCCTTGAGATTTTCTTTCGTGTCAGTATAGCCAGGCAGGACAACGTATCGGAACCAAAGCTTCGGGCGATTAGCGGCGCCGCCCGCGGCACCGGCCTTTTCAATTTTCCCGCTCAAATATTTGATATTGTTCAGAATTCCTTCATTTGGCACTCCAGTTAGACACCTGTGAATTTTGCTGTCAAAATGTTTCAGGCTTACCATAAACAAATCAACATAAGGGAAAATAGAATCGATTGTCTGACGATTGGTGAAAAGGGAAGTGTCGATTGTTGTGTGGATGCCGGCTTTTTTGCACAGCTTCAAAAATTCAAACAAAAACTGCGGCTGAAAAATTGGATCACCGCCGCTTATTGTAACCCCGCCTTTTAAACCCCCAGCGCCAAAATACGGCTTATAATCAAGAACCTTATCTAAAAGTTCATGCGCAGTCATTGTCATATAATCTTTAAGGTCCAACATGTCGCGATTGTGACAGTAAACACACCGGAGTGGACACCCCTCAAAAAACACGACAAACCTAATCCCCGGACCATCCAACGCTCCAAAAGTCTCAAACGAATGGATCATCCCGGTAGATTTATTGACGGGCTTAACTTTCTTAAGCTCAGATGGCGACAAAACTTTGCAGAATTTTGGATGCATTTAATAGAATTTTTTATGGAACGTTCTCGAAATAACTTCCTTCTGCTGTTCAGGCGTCAGTTTAATAAAATTCACGGCGTAGCCGGAAACTCGGATCGTAAGCTGAGGATATTTCCATGGCTTTGCCATCGCATCCTCCAAAACTTCTCGGTCAATAACATTTACATTTATGTGGTGACCGCCTTTATTAAAATAACCGTTCAGCATACTAACCAGATTTTCCGCTCTCGTTTCAGAAGTTTTTCCAAGAGTATGCGGAGTTATAGAAAATGTATTCGAGATTCCATCACGGCAATAACGATAGGGGAGTTTCGCCATCGAATTCAGGGACGCGAGAGCTCCATTCTTGTCTCTGTTATGCATCGGATTTGCACCGGGCGCAAAAGGCTCATGGGCCTTTCTCCCATCCGGAGTCGCACCAGTATGGTTTCCGTAAACGACATTTGCGGTAATTGTAAGTAGCGACAGAGTATGCTCAGCACCTCTATAAGCCGGATATTTTTTTAAGCATTGTATAAATTTTTTGCACAAGTCTACGGCCATCGAATCAACGCGATCATCATTGTTCCCAAAAGCCGGATACGATCCTTTAATTTTATAATCCACAGCAATACCTCGGCGATCATATACAGGTGAAACTTTCGCGTATTTGATTGCTGACAAACTGTCGACGACTATACTCATCCCGGCGAGTCCGAACGCCATAAATCTATGGACTTCCGGATCATGCAAGGCCATTTGACTGTTCTCGTAGTGATAATTGTCATGGCAAAAATGAATGACGTTCATCGTCTCGACGTATTTTTTCGCGAGCCAGTCCATCAATTCGAAAAATCTCCCACTGACCTCTTTATAGTCGAGAACTTTCCGATTTTTCAAAGGTTTGACGCCATCAAGGACTTTTTCTCCGGTAAATTCATTTCTCCCCTCGTTGATCGCAAGTAACAGAACTTTCGGCAAATTGGATCTAGCTCCAAAAAGTTGCATTTGCTTGCCAATAGTCATCGCAGAAACGCAGCAAGCGATTCCATAATCGTCACCGTGATACGGTCTCATAAGATCATCATTCTCAAATTGCAAAGAACTTGAATTCACAGCCATGCGTGAAGCGTATTTTTTAAAATTTGAAGAGAGACCCTCAGCCCACAAAACCGTCAGGTTCGGCTCAGGCGCAGGCCCTAAATTCTCCAATGTATGAAGCATTCGGAAAGAAGTTTTTGTGACCATCGATTTGCCGGGCTTGCAGGCCTTGCTGGGCTTACCGATTGGCCCAACCGCGGTCATGCCGCCCAAAACACATGTCACCCAGGTAGGATCGCCGGCAAAAAGCGCGTTGTACTCGGGATGACGCAAATGCCGCACAATTCGCAATTTCACGACAAAATCATCAATAAACTGCTGGATCTCCGCTTCAGTATAACGGCCCCGCTTAAGATCTTTCTCGGCATAAATATCAATGAACGCATCTATCCTTCCCATGCTCATCGCAGCCCCATCCTGTTCCTTAACAGCAGCCAAATACCCAAGATAAAGCCACTGAATTGCCTCGCGCACGTCCGTGGCAGGCTTGCTAATATCAAAGCCATAAGAAGCTGCCATCTTCTTCATATCCTCAAGCGCGCGGATCTGTTTATGCAAAAAAGTACGGGATCGCATGTGCTCATCATTCATGTAGTCGTACTTCAGGTTCTCGAGAGCTTTCCGCTCGGAAATCAACCGATCGACTCCATACAAAGCAACGCGCCTATAATCGCCAATAATCCTCCCGCGCGAATAATTATCCGGAAGTCCGGTTATAATATCCTCACTACGGAATAGCTTGCCAGCCGGCGTCTTAAAGTCATCCCAATTTTTATACATGTCGAAAACCGCATCGTTGTGAGTCGTGACATACTTCGTGTAAATATCGTAAATTTCGGGACTTATCTTATACCCAAGCTCCTCTAGAGCGCTTTTGACGAGGCGAATCCCGCCATTTGCCTTTATAGTGCGGACTAAAGGTTTCTCAGCCTGAATTCCAACAATAGATTCATGTCGTTTGCTTATGTATCCAGGACCGTGACTTGTAATCGTCGAAACTTTCTTCGTATCAACGCCAAGAAGACCGCCATTTTTGAACTCTTTCTGAATGAGCTTGCGTGCTTTGCCCCAAACTTTTTTTGTCTTTTTCGTAGGTGGCGCTAAGAACGTTTCATCGCCATTATAAGGAGTGTAATTGCGAAGAATAAAATCGCGCACATTGATCTCCTTCTGCATATTAAAGATATTTAAGAATGAGCAGCAGAGGCCGTCAGACCTCATTTCCGCCAGGCCTCCTCCTAGCTGCGATTATACCTTAATCGACCAAACTCTCCAAATTTTCTTGAAGGATGCTGACGATGGCGGTCATTGCGTTATCGACGAAGACAACAGCTTCGGCGCGAGTCACATTGTTAAGAGGCTTTATAGTTCCGTCACTATATCCTTTAATCAATTTTAACCCATAGGCGGAATCCAAATACTGTCTCGCCCACGGAGGCATGACATCCAAATCCGAAAATTTGTAAGACTTATCTGCATACGATTCAAAGTCAAAATCTTTACTTTCAATGAAAATTCTCGACAAAATCGCCAGCACCTCGGAACGCGAAATTTTGTCTCCGGGCCTAAATTTTTGGTCAGCCCCCACCGCAATCAGTTTGTATTCAATCGCAAAATTTAAATGGTTCTTGTACCACGCGTCCTTCGGAACATCCGTAAATTTCTCTGTAGCCACATCGGGCGAATCGCCAATATCAACTGTCTCAACCGGCCAAGGTAAATCGTCAAAAAGAGCGGTGTAAGCGTGGACCAGGATCTTGATAAACTCGGCGCGCGTCACGGGATTATTGGGCTTGAATTGGTTGTCGTCGTAGCCACTAACAATACCATCTTCGTAATATTTCAAAATCAACGACTGAGCCCAATGTCCCAAAATATCCATGAAGACAAAATCTTTTCCATCTCCATACGTCGCGTAACATCCGCTGCCAGAAGAACCGGAAAGACAAACCGTAACGTTATATCCAAGCGCGAAATAAGGCGCGAGTGCGGGCTCCGCAGCAACAGCCGCAAAATATTCGTCAGCCCCAAATGCAAGGGAAGTCAAAGCTTCCGAACCGGCCCCGGAGCCGGCATAATCGCTGTCAACCCAACGCTCGTCTTCATAATAGAAAGTCTTGGCACCAACATTCTTCACAATATCATAAGTGCCCAAAGCATCATCAACCGTATCCGTATCCTTGAGCTGTTGAGTATTTTCGGCGGCATCAAACGCTCCGGAGCCTGTCGGCATCCAGAAGTTGCTTTCCTCAAGACTCTTAGTGAATGTATCATAAGAATCAGTCTCGGGAATATCCTGATCGATTAAAAATGAAGTATACTCGGTTACAATCCCGTACTTTTTGCTAAGTTCGATAACGGAATTAACCAACTCTCCCGACTCGCCATTCAAACGGATTTCATCCAATAAGTTACCAATCTTCCTCGTCGCCCAAAGTGTCGGTATATACGAAGCGCCTTCGTCTTGGGCCTCCGGGCCAGGGAACGAAACATCGTATGTAAAACTTTTCTCTTCACCCTTTGATGTACCCCTCAAAGTCGCCGTAGTTGCCTCGGCAGACTTATTGTATCTGCCGAACAAAATTATTTGTGACCCTTTATATAAATCAGGCAAAATTGCCGGGTAAACATCGTAATCTCCAATATCAGTGCCGAACTCAATAGAAACATCGTTCAAAACAGGATAAGCGATTTTGTCGTAAAAATCTGAAACTTCGCTGTCGATAGATTCGTTTTCGGAAACATAAGTGCTGACAGAATGGCTGTCGCCGGAAATTGCATCCAGTAAGTGAGTGTTAACGTCGTCGCCGACTCCGAACACAAAAATTCTCGCGCCAGCAGTATTTGCCGCCTCAATATTATCGGCGATCTTCCCGGTATCAACCTCGCCAACGGTCGGAGCTCCATCGGTCAAAAACACAATAACTTTAGAGTTTGTGCTAGAGGAGGACACACTCTCTAAGGCCTTAAGGAGCGCTTCATTGATATTCGTCCCGCCAATCGCCTCAAGTCCATCAACGAAACTCTCAGCCTCGCCAATATTATCGGAAGTCGCTTCTTTAAGCCCGCTCTCTGAAAAAGTACCAACATAATCGCTAAACGAAATTATATTAAATCTATCCCTGTCGGCTGTGCTCGAATTCTTAAGCGCGTCCAGGACATACTCCAGCGCCTCCTTAGCCTGATCCATTTTCGTCCCATACATACTGCCGGACACGTCGAGAACAAAAACAACATCTTTTGGAATCAAATCCTCCTCGGCGATCTCAACTCGAGGCGCAGCCATCAGCATAAAATAGCCGTCACCGCCAGCAGAGCCATCGCCACCAGCATCTCTGTATGTCACAACATTCAAGCCAAAATCGTCCTCATCAAGCCCGATCAAAAGTTCATAATCTTTGTCCGGCAAAACATTCGTCGCCTCATAAGACGCAGTCGCAGTGCGATCAGTCAAAAGATTCACCGAAGTTGAGTGAGTAGGGGAATACACCGACTTAATATCTTCGGCACTTTCAATTTCAACCTGAATACTGACGCTTTCAAGCTCATCCGAAGAATACTTCTCCGTGCCCAAAGGATACCAGAAATCCAAATACCCGCCCTTCAAAGGCAGAGTCTGAACATAAGAAACTTCAATAGTTTTTTCTTCATCCGCGCCAATAGGATAAATGCTCGCCTTATAAAGCCCCGAACCCGTATATTCCAGAAGCGCCGGATCGATCATCTTTAAAACATAGTCATTGTAAATGGCGCTCGCTTCGTCAGCATCGAGAATCTCGCCGGTCAATTTCTCGCCATCATCCCACATTGCAAAATTCGAAATAACAGCACCCTCGGGGATCGGAAACAAATACGTCCCCTCAACCTCAAAATCGTTCGGATTGTAAAAAGTCTGGTCAATCTCAACATTCGCCACCTGATTTTCGATGGTGACTTTTACGTTGTGCTCTTTTACTGAAAGGTTAACGGAGGGTGTTACTGGATCTATAATAATGAAGCCGTCGGCCAGCGCCGAAGGTAGCCCGGCATTCTGCCAGGCAATGCCCACGCCAAAAGCGACAAGCAAACCAAAAGATAAAATAAAAAACAATCTCTTCATACCCTTTCAAACGTAAAAAATTAAAAGATATTACCTCCCGAAAGATATCACAACAGGAATCAAATGCCATTGACAAAATCCTCCGAATGGCTTTTAATTAAGCCACATTTAACTATTTAACTTAAATTTTTATGGAAGCTAAAACTGACGCTGAAAAATTATTCGCCGAGCAACTCGGCAAAGAAGGAGGCATTAGACCCGAATTTGCGAGAGAAGTACTCGAAGGAAGAGCGCAAACTCACGAGAAAACCCAAACCGTAATGGCCGGAGTTGGAGAAAAACCCGCCACACAGCCCGTGCCTGCCGTAGAACCAGCCGTAGAGCCACCCAAAATCGCGAAACCAGTCGAATCTCCCCTCGTCATCCTGAGCAAATGTCCCCACTCACCTGAGCACAGAAAATACATCGAAAACGTAGTTGGCACGGCCATCCCAAACGTCAGAAAATCTTTTCGAAACGCAGGAATAGCAATCCCGACCGACGACGAGATCCTTCAGCAAATGGTGATGACGGAAAGATTCAGGCCTGAACAGATAGAAGCCTTAATTAAAGCCGTCCAAACACCAGGACTTATTGTTCTGCCGCCACAAATGCAATCATTCGGAGATTACGAACGTTTTCTTAACGCAAACAAGAAGATAATAAGACAGAAGGATGTTTTTGTAAGCGATGATAGAAAAGCGGCCTTCGTCGCCCAGGACACAAAACTTCAACAATCTCCCACTTCATACAAATTTGGAATAGGAGAATTAGCTCAAGAATTAAGGGATAGAAGTGGAAAACTCAAAAGTATAGTAACGGAATGGGAAGGAAGCGATCTTGCAAAAGTTTTAAGAGTCCCAACGCCAAGAGAATATGCCGGTTTGCAAGGGCAAGCGCCGAATTTACTTGATCTGAATGGCTGGAGTATGTTGAGCGAAGAAAATGAACCGCATAAAATAATTGGCGAAGACAATTTTGTTTCCGGCGGCTCTGGCTACTACTACTGGGGTGATGCCGCTTGGGTCGGCTTCTTTGACACCAATCCCGTGAATGACTACTATTGCGCCCGTGTTCGCCCCGTGGTGGTGAAATAAATTTTGGATTTTGGAATTTGACTTTTCCTTGTTCTTTGATTTTAATTTTTGGCAAGCGGTGAATACTAAAAAGACCCCAGTTTTTTCAGTGATCTGATTGAGAGGAGATTGAGTTGGTTTGGAGGCGACCGTTCGCATCTTGGAACGAGCGGTTTTAGAACGTTTTTGAGAAAGGTGATGAATGAATCAATATTAAAGGTGAGAGATTTTTGTTTAAGGAAAAGTTGATAGCAAAAAAGAACCCCAATTATTAATGAATGAGTGAGCTTTTGCATGTTGATAAACGTGATAGTGGAGAGGTTAATGGCAAATTGTATGAGACAAATAAGGTTGACGAATTTTTGATGATTCAATACTCGAATTTTCTCAAGATTAAACTTGTGTTTTGCTCGTTTGAATATATTTTCAATGCCCCAGCGCTGAAGATACATATCAACAATTTGATCGATTGAATATTCATCCTTGAGCCAGCACAAGAGCCTAATAGGCTCTTTGCCTTCTAAATGTTTCTTAATCACAAGCGTATACACGAACCGATCATCCACTTTCGTGTTGTGAGCGTTCAAGAGATAAACTGAATATTTCCCGGACGGTATATCTTTGACCTTCAAAAGAGCCCCGGTTTCTTTCATCACGACCAGCCGATTTTCCCTTAGCCTAGTGATAAATTGCACCTTTGCAGTCCGACGCAGGAATTTGAAAAACGCCTTGTCGTCATTGCCTCGATCGAATACCCAAATACCTTTTCGATCAAATTCTTTCGCATACTGTTCCACTATTCGTCTCCGGATCTGGTTTTGCGTATAACGCTCTCCGTCGTGCATTTCCAGCTTGAGAAGCATGTTGTTGACTCCAACTCCGTGCAGTACAAAGCCATTAGTGACCCGCCCTTCGCTTCCATCAAATACACGGGACAGATATGGAATTTTCTTCGCAGATTCTTTTGATAAATCCGTGAGATCATAGGCAATAATGGTATTTCTTTTCACTTCATCTTTGACGCGATTAACAGAAAATTCCTCGATTCTCTCCTGCAAACTGATGTTCCCCAAATGATATGAATACTTTTCTCCCTGCTTTTTTGCTGTCTTTGTCCCGTCCTGCGCAAGATGTCGCAAAATCGGCGTATTCTCAACGAAAATCCCTCTCACGATCTCTGCAAACGCCTTCTTTTGAGGTCTCGTCATACCTGTTATTATCGATCTGCTATTGTTTCGTATCGTATCTTGGATATATTTATACATGTGAAAATTGGGTTATGTTTTGTTGGTTGTTCTTCAAAACTTTAACCCTTTTTTCATATTTCAAATACACGTTTTCACCCCATCACCCTACTAAAAACTGGGGTCTTTTTAGGGAGTCAAC
>JBAZPI010000010.1:0-24831 GCA_041648305.1 Candidatus Altimarinota bacterium
TTCTGAACACGGCGACTTTTGGTATCTCGAAAATCAAATTCGCACCCGGGAAAAACACCAGAGGCACGCTCAACAACGCCAGGTTGATACTCCAAAATGTCAGTTTCTTGCTAATGCCAGACAGCTCCATAATTAGCAGCTTAACCCCAACCAAGCGCGATTCAAGCGAGATTATAAAAAACTACTATTGACAAATCCTCGGAATTTACGTAAGGTGTGCGCGCAATCTAATCAAAAACACTTTAACCAAAAAAATATGGAAGGAACACCAGGAGCAAGACCAACAATAGAAGATGCGGAAGCAAGAGGGCTTAATAAAGAAGAATTAAGCGTAGGCTTAATGGTGGGGCACATAGAACCCGCAAACACAGATACGGTACTCGAATTCGGAGTAAACACTGCTAATCAAATTCTAGCAGCAGATCTCAGGAAAAGGGAAGCAGCCGCATTCGTGGCCGTAAGAAAACTTTCTGGGCAGACACAGCGCAAGGCTAGGTTAATAGCTGCCTTAAAAGCGGCTGACTCTCCGGAGGAGGCGGAGGAGGAAAAATAAACCATCCGTAAACGCTCAAATCCTCATTCATCTCCGGATGGAAAGTGGCTACCGCCACGTTGTTTTCAACTACCAAAACAGGCCTGTCTTTGTATTTGGCTAAAACTTTGCACCCTTTCCCCACTCTCGAAATAATCGGCGCTCTTATAAAAACCGCGGGCACGCTCACGTGCCTTCCGTTCAGCACAGCTTCGATTCGAGTTTCAAAACTATCCAGCTGCCTGCCGTACGCGTTTCGATCAACATCTATATCGATAAGTCCGAGAGGCTTAACTCGTTCGTCTCCCGTCTTGCGCGCCAACAAAATCGCTCCCGCGCACGTCCCCAAAATCTTCCCGCCGCGCTTAGCCAACGCAACGATCTCTCGATCAAGCCCATATAGCCGAATCAACTTTGAAATTGTCGTACTTTCCCCTCCGGGAATAATTAGCCCATCTAAGCCGCCAAAATCTTCCGCCTTCTTTACCAAAACAGGCTCGATCTTCCGCCCGCTTCCGCCAGCCACCTTGCCTCGAGCCACTTTGCCACGGGCTGCCAGCCTTTTCAAAGCCTCAAGATGCTCTTCAACGCTCCCCTGAATGTCCAAAACGCCTATTTTCATAACGCAAAAAGAAATACACCAACCAATAGTAAACTGCAACTTATAAGATCGTGCAAATCCCTAGTTAAGGTCGGCCCATACACAACCTCGAGCCCTTTTGTTTTTTAATCTTTTTTGGTGTGCTACAATCTTGGTATGAACGGATTTGTTAAAATTTTTAGGTGTTTTAATGTGGCAAAGGTTAGGTATCTTGTGGTTGGAGGGGTTGCTGTGAATTTGCACGGTTACCCGCGATTTACCGGAGATTTGGATATACTACTTTTTCTTGATGAGGAAAATTTGAAAAAAGTTGATAACGTAATGAGGAAGCTCAGCTATTCCGAAAGACTCCCCGTTTCTATAATGGATCTTAAGGATAAGAATTTAAAAGCCTTCACTTTTAATCCGCCTTATGGAAGTTTGTTGCAGGTGGATATCGTGATAGAGGCATCTTTGAAATTTGATAAGTTTTTTAAAAAAAGGCTTGTTAAGGTGTTTGACGGTGTTAGAATACCTGTCGTTTCTATTGAAGATTTAATTGAGATGAAGAAAAAAACGGGGAGGTCAAAAGATAAAATAGATTTGTCAGTTCTTAAAATATTAAAGCAGTTATGAAAAAATGCGTTGTAAGAAAATCGCGCGGTGAGTTAGATATCGAAACGTTAAAATTTTGGAAAAAAACGAGTACTAAAGCTAGGTTGAATTGGCTTGATTCTGCTTTGAAGTTTGGGAAAAGTTTTGAAATAAAAAATACGCATTGATTATGCGGTTCATCCGGACTTGCAACACCCCCTACCACCCCCTCTCCGCATATTTATGTTCCAGCCCTTCTATCTCCTGTCCCGGCATAGCGTCGCCAAGCCCTTCCGAAACCCGCGCCAACACCTTAGGATCATCGTAGTGTAAAACCGCCTCGACGATCGCACGCGCTCTACGCGAAGGATCAGAAGATTTGAAAATCCCGCTTCCCACGAAAACACCGTCGCATCCAAGTTGCATCATCATTGCCGCATCAGCAGGCGTCGCAATCCCACCCGCCGCGAAATTCACAACTGGCAGGCGCTTTAGCGCCCTCACCTTACGAACCAACTCAATAGACACGCGCTCGCTCAAAGCCCACTTCTTCATCGCCGCTTCGTTCATGCCGGCCAACGCCGCAATCTCCTGCTTAAGCATTTTCATGTGTCTCACGGCTTCGATCACATTCCCGGTTCCGGCCTCGCCCTTCGTGCGAATCATCGCCGCTCCCTCGTCGATACGACGCAGAGCCTCGCCCAAATTACGCGCCCCACAAACAAACGGCACTTTAAAACCTTTTTTCACAACATGTGCGAACGGATCCGCCGGCGTCAAAACTTCACTCTCGTCAATATAGTCAACCCCAAGCGCTTCAAGAATCTGTGCCTCAACAAAATGCCCAATCCTGCATTTTGCCATCACGGGAATCGAAACCGCCGCCATAATCTCGCGCACCATCTTAGGATCGCTCATTCTCGCCACCCCCCCGTCCGCGCGGATATCCGCAGGCACACGCTCAAGCGCCATTACAGCGACAGCGCCAGCCTCTTCGGCAATCCTCGCCTGCTGCGCGTTCACGACATCCATAATAACGCCGCCTTTCAGCATCTGCGCGAGCCCCTTCTTCAGGCGAGGAGTATTTTTTTGTACTTTCGTCATAATTGATAATAAAAGCCGCCCAATCCTACCTCAAGAATTTGTCTCTGTAAACCCCATCCCGTGGGGGATCCTCTCGCTCCGTCTTCAATTCCGACCCAAAAAATCAAATTGACATTTAAATGTACATTTGATAAAATGGAGACGAACAATAACCCACGTCTATGCAATACGATTCATCGCAACAGGTCTCCGCCACCTATTTGCGCAATAATACCAGTGAAGTTATTGATGAGGCTATCAAAGAAAGAATTCGCGTAATTGTACGCAGGTCAACGCCTGTGGTTATTATGTTATCGGTGCAAGAGTATGAAAATTTAAAAAACCCACCCGCCAAACCAAAAAAACACAAAAAATTCAACTTGGAAGAAATTCGGAAGAATAACACTTTCTACAAATACACTGGTTGCGCGAAAAACGACCCGAAGTTCAAAGGTTTAACGGCTGTACAAGCCTGTAAAAAATGGACAGACTATGTTGATTGACGCGAATATATTCATGGAAATAGCACTTGGACAAAAACAAACACGAATTTGTGAAGATTTGATATATGCGATTAAGACGGACGCGATCCCGGAGGATGTTTTTGTCACTCAATTTTCACTGAACGCAATGGAAGCAATGCTTTCAGAAAAATATCAGGACTTTATAAGGGATTTGCTACTTCTAATTTATCAAAGAAAAATCAAAATAGCCCAAAATGAAATAGAAGACGACCTCTCAGTTCTAACAATAAAAACAGACCTAAATCTAGACTTCGACGACGCTCTCCAATTTCTCGCCGCCAGCCGTCTCGGCACCTACCTCGTCACATACGACGAAGACTTCGCCAAAACTTCTCTTCAAACCAAAACTCCGGAAAAAGTTTTGAAAGAGCTGGCCGCCGCTTAAGGCCGTCCCCGTCGCCCGTCTCCCCTGCGCCAGCAGAACTTGCCGCCTAACCCAGTCATCCCCATCATTTTTTTAGGAGAGGAGAAAAGATGAGAAAATGTCCAGCCTGGCAACTGCATTTTCGAAGACTTTCTCCTTTTTTTAGGAGAGGAGAAAATTTTAAAATGCTTAGTTAAATTTTCCATCCTCATGAGGATGGAAAACTGAGTAGCAGATCATGATCTGCTACGAAGCCTTTTAACTGCATTTTTAAAATTTCGCTCCTCTCCTAAAAATAACTTCCCCACTCCCTCACCTTCAAATCATCTTCCCCATATCTCTTCAATGCCTCCGCGATAATCCCCGCAACTTGCACATTCGTGATCAAAGGAATATTGAGATCAACCGACTTTCTGCGGATTAAATACCCATCCGTCACAGTCGAACGCGAGTAATGTTTTGGAATATTGATAATCAAATCGAACTTCTTTGCAGCCAGAGCCCCGAGCAAATTCGGCTCCTTGCCGGTCGAAATTTTATGAAGTTTTTTCACTTCAATATCATGCTGCTTAAACAAATCCGCCGTCCCTTCGGTCGCGTAAATTACAAACTCCATCTCGGCAAACTTCTTTGCGACAGGAACCAAGTCAGCCTTATCCCCAAGCCCTCCAACGCTGAACAAAATCCCCCGTCGCTGCAAACCGCCAGCCGCACCCAGTCCCCCGGCCACACTCGGCCCGCCAGCTGCCGCCAACCTCCCCCTGCCAAGACCACCAACCCGCCTTATCGCCTGCGGCAAATCAAACCCGACCGAAATCATTGACTTCAAAAACGCCTCATACAAATCGTCTCCGAAACACGCGACTTCACCGGTCGACGCCATCTCAACTCCAAGCACCGGATCCGCCCCTTTCAAACGCGGGAACGAAAACTGCGGCGCCTTCACACCAACATGATCCAAATCCAAAGTTTTATAATCCTTGTATTCTAAGCTAGCCCGACGCTTAGCGCTTAAACGCAAAACCATCTTCCCGCTACACGAACATGAACCTTTTTTTATCATCGCGCTCGTCGCAATCTCAATAAAATTATACCCGGTCACTTTCGAACTAAATGGAAAACTTCGCGACGACCTCAAATTGCACTCAATCACCATCACGCGATTGCTTTTCGCCAAAAATTGAATATTAAACGGCCCGCTTATACGCAATTCGCGCGCAATTTGTTTCGCAATAACTTTAATTCGCCTTATTGTCTCTATATATAATTTTTGCGGCGGCAAAACAATCGTCGCATCTCCGCTGTGCACGCCCGCATTTTCAATATGTTCAGCAATGGCGTAAATCACCAACTTTCCATCCGAAGCAACCGCATCAATTTCAATTTCCTTTGCTCCGAGTTCAAACTTCGACACAACAACAGGAGCTTCTTTAGAAATTTTTGCTGCCTTCCCAAGAAATATTTCCAAATCCTCGCGTGAATAAGCGACGCTCATCGCAGCCCCGCTCAAAACATACGACGGCCTCACCAAAACCGGATAACCAACCTCATCCACGAACCCAATAATATCCTCCATTGAAGAAAGTTCTTGCCATTGCGGCTGATCAACGCCCAGCTTATCCAACATCGCGGAAAATTTATGTCGATCTTCAGCCCGATCAATATCGGACGGGTCTGTCCCCAAAATTCTCACTCCGAACTTATACAACTTCAACGCCAAATTGTTCGGCACCTGCCCGCCGGTCGACACAATCACACCGGCTATGGCTCTACCGGCGACCCCAGCCTCCCCGAAGCGCCCACCATTCTCAAGTTCGTAAATATCCAACACCCTTTCGAGCGAAAGCTCATCAAAATATAATTTGTCACAAAGATCATAATCGGTCGAAACCGTCTCAGGATTGTAATTTATCATAATCGTTTCAAATCCTTCCTTCGCACAAGTCTGCAACGCATTAACACAACACCAATCAAACTCCACCGAAGACCCGATGCAGTACGCGCCTCCCCCAAGCACGATCATTTTCGAGCCGGCCTTCCCGCGCCCACCGCGCCCGCTGGCACCGCCAAACTCAACATCATGCTTGTCGCCGTGATATGTAAGATACAAATAATTGGTTTTAGCCGGATATTCCGCCGCAAGCGTATCGATCTGCTTAACATACGGGACAATCCCCATTTTTTGCCTGCTTCGACGCACGGCCAGCTCTTCGTGGCCGGTTAAATAACCAATTTGCTTATCGGAAAATCCGTGCCTTTTCACCTCGAGCATCAGCTCCGCGCCTAAGCCGCCAAGCCCGCTTCCGCCCGAAGCCCCCGCCTTCTTCACCTTCGCCTCCATCTTCACAATATTCTTAATTTTCTCCAAAAACCACTTATCAATCCCCGACAACTTAGCAATTTCCTCAACCGAAATTCCTTCCTTCAGCGCCTGCGCAATCACAAGAATTCTCTTCGGCGTCGGATGCACAATGTCCTGCTCAATCTCTGAGCTCAAAATTTTCACGTCCTCATTCGCGACTAATCCATGAAGCCCAACTTGCAGCATCCTCAAGCCCTTTTGCAGAACTTCCTCAAAACTGCGCCCTAAAGCCATGATCTCACCAACCGACTTCATCTCGCTCGTAATTTCTTTGGAAACCATGCGAAATTTATTCAAATCCCATCTCGGAATTTTCAAAGCGATATAATCCAACGCCGGTTCAAAGAACGCAGTTGTAGTTTTCGTCACAGCATTCTTCAGCTCCGGCAAACTATAGCCCAAGGCCAATTTCGCGGCGACATGCGCCAAAGGATACCCCGTCGCCTTCGACGCCAGCGCGCTTGAGCGCGACAATCGCGCGTTAACTTCAATTACACAATAATCATCACTCAAAGGATTCAGCGCATATTGAATATTACACTCGCCCACGATCCCGAGATGCCTGATCACGCGGATCGCAATCTCACGCAGCTTATGATATTCGTGGTTATTCAATGTCTGTGACGGCGCGACCACAATACTTTCCCCGGTATGAATCCCCAACGGATCAAAATTTTCCATGTTGCAAACCGTCACGCAATTGTCGCAACAGTCGCGCACCACTTCGTATTCGACTTCTTTCCACCCCTTCAAATTTTCCTCAACCAAAACTTGCGGGCTATACGCAAGAGCGGTGTCCAATAACTCGCCCAATTCGCGGTCATTCGCTGCAAACCCGCTCCCCTTCCCCCCAAGCGCAAACGCCGCACGAATAATCAACGGATAGCCAATCTTTCCAGCCGCAACAAAAGCTTCCTCCTTCGTATTGCACGCAAAACTCCTCGGCATCTTCACCTCAATTTCATTCAATCTTTGCTTGAACAACTGACGATCCTCGGTATCAATAATCGTCTCGACCGACGTCCCCAAAACACGCACGCCGAACTTACGAAGAACCCCGCGCTTATACAGCTCAACTCCACAATTCAGTGCCGTCTGTCCGCCAAATGCCAAAAAAATCCCATCCGGCCTCTCTTTCTCGATCACTTTTGTCACAAAATTCGCATTCACCGGCAAGAAATAAACCTTATCTGCAAGCTCTTTCGACGTCTGAATGGTCGCGATATTCGGATTAACCAAAACCACCTCGATCCTCTCTTCTTTCAAGGCCTTGATCGCCTGCGAGCCCGAATAATCGAACTCCCCTGCCTCTCCGATTTTCAACGCTCCGCTTCCGAGCACAAGAACTTTCTTCACGTCGCCTGGCCGCGAGCCCGTCCGCGCGCCCGGACACAAAAAATGCCCTCCCTTCGAGCTTCCGGCTCTTTTTTTTAAGGGTTCCAGGGCAGGCTTCTTCTTAACCGGCATCAAAAGTTTTTTAGTTTCTAGTTCGGAAGGATTCTAATATAATAACGCCATGAAGCAAAGCCGAAATGTCAAAATTCAGGTTTACGTTCCACTCTCACACGCCAAAAAAGTCCGTCTCGCAATAGGTGATGCCGGCGGCGGCCATGTCGGTAAATACTCACATTGTGTCTTCGTAACAGAAGGCACGGGCTACTTCCTGCCGCTCAAAGGCGCAAACCCTCACATCGGCCACGTCGGCAAAATCCAGAGCGTCCGCGAAGCAAAAATTGAATTCATTTGCACTGCCTCAAAAGCCGCCAAGATCATAAAAGCAATCAAGCGCGTTCATCCATATGAGGAAGTGGCACTGGATGTTATTCCTTTGGTGGACGATCTGATGAACGACTAAGTACCCGTGAAACCCTTCTTCTTATCCCCCCGGCAATCATCCCGGGATACTGTACTGCCAGAAGCTTTATGGTGGCTAACGGATTTGTCTTCAAATCGTTGACGTAAGTTTCAACTTCATGAGCGGCTCCAAAAACAGGATTTAAGTAAGGATATTTTCTCATAAGCTTTGTTGCCCAACCGGAATGGTCGATATGATAAAACTCATGATTAATAATAGCCTTCTCTGCATCGGGAGAATAACCTTCACAAACAAAGACAATATTAATATCATCAGGACCTTTTGCTGGTATTGAATAGCCGGGCCCGACCCCCACAAAAGGAATCACTGTATGTCTTTCTTTCTCCAAACGAACAACGTAAACGTCATTTCCTTTGGGAGTTTTTATCTTTTCTATTTTTGAAACCCCTTCGATTTGCCCGGCGTCTATAGAATCAGAATCACGATGTGCAAGAATATAATTCTTTATCGCCAGCGCCTCAAAAGGAACTTTTTCAACTTGTTGATCAGGGTTTGCTTCCATCACGCAATTATACCATAAAAACACGGGGTTGTCGCATTCTATTTCCTCGGCGCAGAGTCCAGCAATTTTGCCACCCTTTCCCCGGCCTCTATCACGATGTCTAACGGTGTATCAGCCAACGGTGCGATTCTTAAGGTATCACCGCCTATACCAATCCTGACGCCAAATGCTATACAGTTGTTCAGACAGTACGTTGCTTGCTCAGCAGTCTGGAGTTGAATTCCTATCATCAATCCATCTCCACGGACAGACTTCACGACATCGCCTCTGTCTTCCGTCACTTGTTCCAGTTCTCTCAAGAAAGCTTCCCTGACAACCAGCGTTCTCTCTCCAAGATCTTCATCGTGATATATGTCGTGGACAGCTGAACCAATTGCACATGAACGCACATTTGAGTCATAAGTTGCCCAATGTTTTCCGTAAAGTTTTTGATCTCTCTCCAAATCTTCAGCCAAATCCTGAGCCATTGCTTCCGGAACAAGTGTACAAGCCAAAGGTTCACCGTTCGCAAGGGCTTTTGCCAAGGTAATCATTACCGGAGCTTTAACCTTGGATGGGTCTTCTTTGAGCCAACGTGGAACAGAAAGATAACTTCCTCTTCGCATGCCAGTCTGGACTTCATCGTTTATGAATACACCGCCATTTTCTCCCATTTGCTGGACGGCATCTGTTAAAAATTCTTCACCCGGATTAATAAACCCACCAATTCCCTGTATGTCCTCGGCAGACATAAAAGATCTGTAGCCTCTCGCAGTCATTTTTTTCAAAGCGGCTCTCAATGATTCCGAGCCTTGTTCTCCATGCGGCAGGTGGCGAACACCCTCAATCTTTGGAGAATACTTTCCTCGCCATGGAGGTAGCCCAACAGTAGCATTCCCCAAATAATCATTGCCATGGTAACACCCATCCAAATAAAACGGCTTGCCTCCCCGCGTATAAGCCGAAGCTAACCGATAAGCTCTACTGTTCGCGCCGGAACCCGTCACATCAAACAAAACTCTGGCCGATCCAAGCCCAAGGCCTTCATAAGCTTTTTGCAGGCGCTCTTGAAATTCAACAATCAATTCATGAGTATCAGTTTTCCCGACATGCGTAACGCCAACTTCTCCGGCAGCCCATTCCGCCTCTTGAATTCTTGGATGGTCAGGACGGACGTTCCTGGATAAAACTCCGTGAAATAAATCTATAACATCTTCGACTTCTTCGCCCCTGAAATTACCATCAAGATAATACCCGTCATGATATTTTGTGAGTTCAAAACCATCATCAACTCCGCCATACCCCTCCCCCCAGACTGGCAAACTTACATTCCTGCGTCGTTCCAACAAAGAAGGTGATTTTTCATTTTCCATATTGATAAAATTAAAAATTGGAGCCGATTATAACAGAAAACTTAAAATCTACGCAATAAAAAAGCTGGCGGGGTCAAAATAAGCGGTAATGGCCATTGATTTGACTAGGCCAGGTTAACAGAAAATCGTTTTCCTGCGTTCCTTCACCGTAATTGTGAATAAGAAGCGGAACTCCGGTAGATGTACGGCGGTCCGAAACTATAGCAATGTGCTCCAAATGACTGGTTTTAAGTTCATCGAACGTCACTATGTCCCCTCCCTGCCATTCTGTTAAATTCTCAATATTGTTCGGAATAACATCTGTAGTAAGTTTTTGGGCATATTTATCAAGAAAAACTCGCAACATTTTGACGCGGCGAAAATTTATATTAGAATCCTGCGGTGGATTCGAAGGATAGACATTTGGATGAGACTTCAAATCTTCTTCTAATTTTGCGCGAAGATCGTAATCTAACGGGAGTAAAGCGCGCCATATTACATCCGCACAAGTGCCTCTGTCTTCTGGAACATCTCCATTTGAGAAGTAGCTTGTATCGTATCCCACAACTACGCCAATTTGTGTACGAGCTGCCTCTACAAATATTTTTGCTTTTGCGGAGGTGGTGCTGGGGACTTCGAGTGCTGGCAGCCCTCCCAAATCCATAAATGCATTGACGGCAAAATATGCCAAAACAGCGGATACAATCGGTGCGAAAATTAAAAATTTTGTGGGGATACAAGACATACAGGAAATTAATTTCATCATGGTCGGGATGGCGGGATTTGAACCCACGACCTCGTCGTCCCGAACGACGCGCGCTAGCCAACTGCGCTACATCCCGATATCTGGTGCCGCGAGAGAGATTTGAACTCTCACATCCTTGCGGACACAGCGACCTGAACGCTGCGTGTCTACCAATTCCACCACCGCGGCAAATGAATTTTGGCGACTGAACGCCGGCGATTTTTTTGAAAATCGTCGTTGGTAAGGATATACTGCCCGCGCAATGAACGCAACATTTCTAAGAACAAATCGCAGAACCCTTTGTGTCCAAATCCATCCCGAAAAAGGACTCATAATTCGCGCACCACGAAATCTCTCTGACAGCCGAATTGAAAAATTTCTCAAAGAAAAATCAACCTGGATAAACAAACGTCTCGACCAAATCAAAAAACAAAAAGCCCAAATCCCAGCCCACTCTTTCACGCCCGGCGAACACTTCCCATACCTCGGGATTCCGACCATCCCACCCGTCCACACCCGCACAAAAATAATTGAATGGTACAAAATGAAAGCTCTCGCTCACCTGTACGAACGCACAAACGAACTCAAAACTATTCTCGCGTCCAAAACCGGCGCGTATCTCCCGGCAACGAGCATCCGCATTCGCTCCTACCGCTCCCGTTGGGGTACGTGCTCGGCTCACAGCACACACCGCATATTCGGCAGCGCATGCCGCGACAATACAATCACCTACAATTGGAAAATAATCATGGCGCCGCCAGAAATCATCGATTATCTCGTCAGCCACGAACTCACGCATCTCCTTCACAAAAACCACGGTCGCTGTTTCTACGCCACACTCTCTCTCCTCGACCCAAACTACAAAGCTCACCAGAAATGGCTGCGCCTGAACAGCGCGATGCTCACGGTATAAAACCTCTCAGGACTGCGGGAATATCCGGGAACTTTACAAATCCCTCGGTTCCATTTTGTTTTCCCGCACGATAAATTAACCAACCTGTAAAAAAATAACGCGCGGGAAAATAAACCATCAACTCGCAATGAGTCAAAAATTCTGTGCCTTTGTGCCTGCCCCACCAAAAAAGCCGACCCCTCCCAAGAGGCAAGAGGCCGGCTTTCAAAAATTCCTATCGCACCATCGCATCACGCACCATCGCATCACGCACCATCGCACCACACGATGTATCCCTATTGCGTCACACTTATCGTCGCGCTCAATTCGGCGCCCGGCGCAGCAACGGTCACGCGATTACTCGCGTTGGTCATAATGGTATAACCGGTGTCGTAAGTCGTACAGTCTGTGTATCCTGCTCCGGTAGCTGTAGGATCAAAAGGCATTTCAGCTACATAAGTTGGAACAAGAAGACTGCAGATATCGATCTGAGCAGCACCACTTCCAACCACAGTAGCGGTTGCAGTGATAGCTGTCGGAAGAACGCCTCTGTTGTCGATAGCGTACTCATGTACAGCGTTCAAAATTGTTTTCACATCGGTGCTTCTCTGAGTGTTGTTAGCCTGCGAGATCTGTCGTGCCGGGTTAATGGCAACGATTACGATAGCCGCCAAAATCGCAATGATGACGACCACTAGAAGAACTTCCACTAATGTGAAGCCCTTCCTGTTGAGAATCTTTCTCATAGTATGAGGTTAGATATTTATATTAAATATATTTTAATTTTCCAATTTTGACCCGGCCTCAGATGGAGCCCCCGAATTTTCCAACTTTGGTCCAGTCCCCGGCTCCGCCCCAGCCCCAACCTTCACTTCCGCAATCATACCATTCTCGTATCTTTTTGACAATGTTGAGTATTCCGCCCACTTCATAACCGGCAATTTAATTTGCAAAATTTCAGGATCTTGAGGAACCGGCTCGCTCCAAGAAACATACGTATAAAAAGAGAAAACAACAGCGAACACCGTCAACACGCCACAAATTATCAGGGAAATGAGAGACGAATTTTTCTTTAAATCGGATACATGCATATTCTTATTTTACATATAATTTAATTTTCAAATTCAAATTTGGCAGATGCTTCGAACTCGACCCGCCGCCGCTGGACCCGTTGCCACTCGACCCGCCGTTAGACACCGAAGGTGTCGCGAGCGCTAGCGAGCCGTCTTCACCATCTCCATTCGGATCCATAAACCGTATGTTTGCGACCTTGATGTAATAAGGCAACTTCTCAAGCTCTTCAACAAAAGCCAGCAAATTTTTGAAACTGCCATAAAAACTAATGTCGTAATCCAACGAATTGGAAGGCTCCGGATCGGCCTTTGGATTAACCGGACCCAATTCCAAAGATTTAATATCCAATTTCAACTTAAGCTTATTTCCAAGGCCTTCGAGCGCTGTAAGAAAGGTGATATAATCCTCTTCTGACGCGGGTCGTAGGCGCAGTAAATACGCAATTATTTTCTGAGTTTCTCCGGTGTATAGAGTCAAACTCTCTTCAAAATTTGGTTGTATTTCCTTGGCCACAACAATGTAATTTTCATTCTCTTTTATCTCACGGCTTATGGACAAAGAAGTATAACCCATCGCAAAAGACGCAACAGTTCCCAGTGAAATCAAAATCAAACAAATGGAAAGAATTCTCTTGATTAAAGGGGGTGAAGTATCCTCGCCTCTTTTCCCGCTATTTAGTTGCAATTGCGCCATATTTTTCTAATTCATTAAATTTAAGTTTTACTTTCAAGAAAAACGAAATATCGGACTTCTCATCAAAATTGGATCTGGGAGCAATTAATTCTTCCACGAAACTCGCTTCCTCAAGTTTCTTTTGAGCGGCCAACAAAGTATTTCTGTTATTAGCAATTCCGCTCAATTCAACGCTCAAATCAGAATCGGTAAAGGTTAAAGAAGAAATTTTAATTCCCGCCGGCATCAAATCCGAAACATCGCTTAGCAGAGTAGGAATCGAAAATAGGGAGCTTTGGACTTTTGTCAGGGAAGAAACTTCGTCGTTAAACTGAACAATCGCCTTCTTAATATCCTGATATCTTGTTCCGAAAATCATCTGCTGCAAAGAATTTTTTTCCGCTTCGGTGGAGAGCCTTTTATACATAAACTCTTGATTTTTCATTGTCATCAACGTTGCCGATCCGAGCGTCAAAAGCGTTAACGCAACCGCAGCGATACCCATCAAGAAAGAAACTTTTTTCGAAACAAAAGATTCTCTCAACCGGTCAGGGAGAAGGTTTATTCCATCTGTTGCCTTAGGGTTGGCTCCCTTCAATGCCAGGCCAAAAGCCTGGGTGAAATAAATCGAATAAGGCACGAATCCGTCCTTTTTATCCAAAGGCAAAAACTTATTGGAATCAATTTCTATCCCGATACGCGGATCCCCGAAAGAAATCCTCTGATTGGTAAAAAACTTTTTAGTATCCTCATAAAAATTAGGAAGATTTAAAAATTCTCCGGTGATAAACACGTCGGAAATCACTCTCTTCCCAAGGAAATCAACGCCGTCTTTCAAAGTTTTACGAATAAAATTTTCAATTTCCGGCCACAGCACTTTATCCAAACAATTTCTCTCTTTTTGCTCCAAAATCGAAGCCTCCGGCATTTGATATTTCTTAGCCAGGTCAGTTATCAAACTTCTCCCGCCATCCAACGAAGAGAAAGTGTCCCTCAAATCCCCGTTTTCAAACAAAGAAAAAGTCGTAACGAGCGACCCGACATCTATAACCAAAGCGGTTGGAGCCATCAATAACTGCTTTTGCAAGCCATACTCAGCGCATTCGGAAGGAGTCGTAAACGCAAACGGAACGAGCTCCATTGAATTCAATAAATCGACGTAACTGTCGGCTGTCGCCTTCGGCACGCATGCGAACAAAACTTTTTGAGTGGCGTGCTTTTTCACTTTCTCGTCAGTATGAATAATTCGAATATCCCAATAAACATCCTGTATTGAAAAAGGAATCACGGTTTCCGCTTCAAAAGGAATCGCTTTCTTGAGCTCTTTTTCGGTCAGATCCGCCGGAAATTCAAAAATATGAGTAAAAACTTTTTTTGAAGGAAAACTGCAAACAACTCTTTTCCCGGTTATGGCTTGAGGATTCGCAGACTCCAAAAAAGAACAGAGAATTTTTTTCAATTCTTCCTTATTCAAAATCTCTCCATCCCTAATAACGTTTGGAGGAATGGCGACTCTATTAAATGATTTCAACGAAACTTTCTTGCCAGAGGCCTTTATCTCGACCACTTGAGCGAAGTAATCATGGAAATCTAAACCGATAATTTTTTTAGGAATGAAGGACATAATTAGACGAATTATATTTCTTCCCAGGAAGAAAGGGAAGCGTTAATGGCATGGCCGTTTTCAGCCACACCCACCACTCCTCGAAAAGTTTGCTGATAATCACCCTGCGTCAGCACAACATCAACAGTTTTTGGATTGACTCCCGAAACGGTAATGACGCAACTTCCCGAAGAAAAATTAACAGTCTCACCGACAAAACTCGTGTCGTCTTCAATCTTAATCAAAGCCTCTTCAAAACATCCTTCGGCCCCGTAATACGATGTCTGCCCCGCAACATTATTGACATGCTGATAACCGGTGGAAATCCCACTTTCAGTCATCTTCACTGCAAGGATCAAAGTAAACGCGGAAATTACAATCAAGCTGATTAGCGCGATAGATCCTTTCTCTTTTTTAATCCCAAAATTAGTCATAATTTATAATTTTCTTAATGATGCCGATATGTGAAATGGGAAACTGTGCTGCAAACCGGCCATGGTCGAAACCGCGTCAACTTGTCCTGAAATTACAATCTGGGTAGGCGTATTGGCTGACTTGATTTGATGAAATCGCAATGCCGATACCGTAACATTCGACGAATTCAATTTCACGCCGGCGGCCGCCCCCTCCTTCATGTATATATTCCCGCCATCAAGATAAAAACTAACGGTCGACCCGGCGAGGTTCAAAACAAGAACCCCATTGTCGTCATCAAACACGCTGCTCGCCTCATTCACACTATCGGCCAAATGAATTGCATCAACGATTTTTTCCACAGGAATCATTGCGTTTATTTGAGTCTCACGAAGATTTTCCGACAACTTATAATTGTCCACAATTTGCAATGAAAACATCATCGCCGCCAACAAAAACGTGCCAACAATCACAAGGTAAAGCATAGCTTCTATTAGCGTAAATCCTCTTTTTCTAATCAAAAATTTCATAGCGCTTTTTTCATGGTGTGTAATTAACTCTTATGGACTCGACGAGCGGCGTATGTGCCCCATCCGAATCAATATAAACTTTAAATTGCACAAATCTCGTTCCGCTTGCGCCCGGGGCGACAATTATAGGAGTTCTCGACGCTTCGTAATAAGTGGCGGCGGTCCCATCACTGCCAACCCATGTCGCGCTGCTCAACCCGGCCTCCGTGGAAGCGGTTCTAATTTGAAGCTTTGCGCTTCCTCCGGGCACCGCGACACTATCCCACTCAATAAAATTATATCTGGTATTTGAACTTCCGGTGTCATAAGGCTGAGAAATATAGGAGCCGGTAGCGACGCTTTCAACCACGGTAGTTCCCAGAATTATAAGCCCCTTGTTATTAACATCTATAGTGATGTACACATAGCTTCCGTCGGATTTCACAGAGGTTGCTTTCCCCAAAATGTCAGTTGTGTACACGAGATAAGGACTCGTTGGTGTTGAAATATTGATGGCCGAAAGTCCCTCATTCGTCTCATCAACCGCAGCGTAAACATAATCACCTTCAACAACCAAATCTTGGATTTCCCCCTCGATATTTATGTGGTTCTCAACTTCGGGATTATCAGGGTCCGAAATGTCCACAACATAAAATGAATCATTATATTTTTCCGTTCCAAGAAAAGCATAAGACCCTTGCAAAGCTACAGCATTGACTTCTTCGCCAACACTCAAAAAAGAAATCGGGAAGATGGACGCCGGCGCCGAAATATCAAATATTTGGAACCCAAGCCAGTCATCGTCCACACCGCAATATGCGTAGTCTCCGGCGATATCAATGTCATAAACATTATTGGTCGTAATATAAAACGAATACACGTAAGGATTTGTAGGCGTTGAAATATTAACAACGACCAATATCGGATAATTTCTAATCCCCATGTATAAATAATTGCCATTGATAGCCACGGCATCCCCCTCGCCAAAAACGTATTTTTTAGTCACAAGAAACGCACTCGCGGGATTTGAAACATCCACAACCGCAAGTCCCTTGGATGAATTGTATACTCCCACGTATAAATAATTTCCCTGCTTCGTAACGGCCAGTCCCTTCCCGCCAATATCAACTTGTTTAATAACCGAAGGATTCTTGCGATCGGTGATATCGACAATCGCCAATCCCTGATTTGTTTTATTTACAGCAATATATGCATAATTCCCCTCTACCCAAACGTCATTCCCGTGCTCGCCAACATCCGCCGATGAAAGAAACTCGCTCACTTCCTCAACCAAAACAAGCTTCAAAGCGCAATTGTTTTCAGGGGGCGCGGCCGTGAATTCAACAGTCACGTCATCAAAAGTTCCGGAGTTAAGTTCATCACAATCCGTCTGAAGCCAATCATCCCCCGTCCAATTCGACAAATAGGATTCGAGCTCAATGGACCTTGGAAGAACCCCCCTATACGTCCATTCAACTAGCGAAATCACTTTTTTTGTATCGGGATCAAGAGTCCCGGCTTCGGCGATATTCCCATCAACATCCCTATAGACATCTTCAACGGAAACCGTTCTCGAATAAAATCCGTCAATATCTTCGGGCGCCGGAATAAAAGACCAAACATCGCCCGCAAGCTGCAACCCATGATCTCCATTCCCCAACGAAAAGTAATTTCTGTCTCTCATTTGTCGGGCGACCTCGAGCCCTTCTTGCGCGTAAAGCAAAGCCATATTTCCCTCTTCAATTTTCTCGCCGGACTGCATCGCGTCTATCGAAAGATAGAAAACTCCGGTGGAAAAAATTGAAAAAATCACTATGGCAACAACCACTTCAACCAGCGAAAACCCGCGAAACCTTTTCAATTTTTTAATAATCGATAGTGCCAAGTTGCGTGATTGTTATTGTTATATTTGAGCCCGCCTGAGTGGAAACGAAATCAAGAGTCCCGTAAGTGGTAGTCTCTCCATGGGGAGCAGTAAACAGGATATCGTCTCCGCTCCCATTCAGGCTTATATTTTGAATAGTAATAGTCCCCGGCAATTCGATTTCAAAATTCCCCTCCGCTCCCTCCGCATACGTAGCTCCCGAGAACAACACATATCGATCACTTTCCAAATGTATACCATGGTTGCCGCCATCTTTTCCCGCCTCGGCGTAACTTTGCGCGAGTCTTGTATAAGAAACAAAAGAGGCGCTCTGCCCGTTCAAATCGGCCCTGACCTGCGTAGTCTGGTAATACAAAACAGACAATCCCAAAATCACGCCAAACACAATAAGCACCACGATCATCTCCATAATGGTAAATCCCTTCACGCCTACTAAATTTCTAACGAATTTTCTCATTGGTTTTAGATCAATTATCTTTGGATCATACTGGGTAGCTGATAAATCGGCATAACTATCGACAGCGCCAATCCGCCAACAACAATTCCCATAAACACAAGCAAAAGCGGCTCCATCAAAGTCGACAAATTTCTAGTTATATTATCAACATCCTTTTCATAAATTTCCGCCAATTCTTTAGTGGATTCTTCCAGACTTCCCGTCTTGTCTCCAACCATCAAAATCTTCACCATTAAAGGAGGGAAAAGTCTTTCGTCAGCGGTAAAACTGTCCGTCATGGCACCTCCTTGTTCAACCCTCTGCCTCGCGCTCAAAACGGCGGTTTTGTAAACCGTATTAGTCAAAGAATCACCAACTATTTGTAGCGCTCTTGTCACGGGAATTCCACTTTGCAAAAGAGAATTCATCGTTCGCGAAAAACGAGCCAAATATGTCTTTTTTAAAATATTTCCAAAAACAGGCAGCCGGAGCACGAGCCTGTGCATGCCGATTTGCACGGGTTTCAACGCAAAGAACAGTTTCAATCCAACCACCAAAATAACGATCCCTATCACGGCAAAATACCATTGATAAGTAATGAAATTACTAAACCAAATCAACATGCGTGTCGGTAGAGGCAGGACCATGTCAAACGACGTAAAAATCTTTGTCACTTTCGGCATAATGAAGATCACAATCCCAAGCGCCATCAACAGAGTAATGGACAGAATCACTATGGGATAAATAAACGCCCCTTTGATCTTTTTCCTCAGGTCATATTCTTTCTCAAGCTGAATCGCGAGATAGTCCAATACTTGTTCCAAAGTCCCGCTTTCCTCTCCTGTAGCGATCATGTTTATGAAAACGTCCGAAAAAATATAATTATATGGCTTCAAACTTTTCGCCAAACTTTGTCCGCTTTTAAGCATACTCATAATATTTTCAAACATCTGTCTGTTGCGTTTGCCTTTCGTCTGATTGGCAAAAACCTGAATTGCCTCGGTCAATGTAATGCCGGCTTTCACCATCGCGTACAAATGCTTTGTGAAAATCATTTTGTCCTCGTACGAAAAGTTTGGTCTTTGCCAAAAGTACGTACGTTTCTTTTTCCCGGCCTCATTGCACGAAAGAATAATTTTATTTTCCTTCCGCAATTTCTTAAGAGCCACCTCCCTATTCTCAGCAATCAACACGCCTTCTTCGTGTCTCCCCCCGGTTGTGCTAAGTGTGTATTCAAATTTTGGCATAGTAGCGTAGGTTATGCGCTCGGCGCGGCGCGCACGAGCTGCTTTGGCTAAACTCGCATCACGCGAAGAACTTCCTCGATACTCGTCGAACCCTGTAAAACCTTAACCATCCCGTCCATAAACATCGGAACCATTCCTTCTTTTCTCGCTTCTTCTTCGATTTGTGTCGCGTTTGAGCCCTGTAAAATTAAATTTTTCATTGTTTCATTGACGTCGATAATTTCCGCAATGGAAAGTCGTCCGCTGTATCCGGTATTGCCGCAATGCTCGCACCCTTTTCCTTTGGTCAGAATATACCCTCCCGCGGCCCCGCCCGTCCCCGCCCCCCCCGCGGTCTTTCTAGCCGCGAGATTCGGGAACGCCTGAACGGCCCAATCAAAAGTTTCCAAAATATTATATTTGATACTCGCTTTCCTGCTCATCTCATCCAAAACCTCTCTTGTCACAACGTATTCTTCTTTGCACTGTTGGCAGACTTGTCGGACAAGTCTCTGCGCCATAACCATATTCGCTGTCGCGGCAACCAAGAATCCTTCGACTCCCATTTCAAGCATACGAGGCAAAGTAGTTGCGGCATCGTTCGTGTGCAAGGTCGCAAGCACCAAATGTCCTGTCAACGCAGCATTGATCGCGATTCCCGCGGTTTCCTCGTCGCGAATTTCTCCAACCATCACAATATCCGGATCTTGTCTCAAAATTGACCTCAAACCCGTCGCAAAAGTCAAATTCGCCTTCGGATTAACCTGAATTTGATTCACTCCTTCGAGCCTGTACTCGATCGGATCTTCAATCGTAGCGATATTAACCTCCGGCGAATTCAAAAGTTTCAAAATTGAATAAAGCGTTGTCGTTTTTCCCGACCCCGTCGGTCCGGTCACGAGAATCATCCCGTGCGTCTTGACGATATTATTTTTGATTAACTCAAGATTTTTTGGGCTGTACCCAAGCGCGTCCAAATTCAACTCCTGCTTCTGCGAACTCAAAAGTCTCAAAACAACTTTCTCACCATCATAAACGGGAATAACGGAAACACGCATTGTGATTTCGTTTCCTTCAAGATCAATTCTGAAACGCCCGTCCTGCGGCGCGCGGTGTTCGTCAGTTCGCATATTCGCGAGCACTTTCACGCGGGTTATAAGAAGCTCTTTGATCTCAAGCGGCAACTCGGCGATTGTATGCAAAATCCCATCAATTCTATATCTCACCGCGAGTACTTTGTAATGCGGTTCAATATGAATATCCGAAGCATTGTTTTGATACGCAAAAAGAATAACCGTATCCAAAATTTTTGCTGCATCCTTGAGCGATTCGATCTTCGACGGATCAGCCATCACACTCTTGAGCAGATTGGTGAATTTTTCGTTAATGTCTCTGTTATAGATCTTCAACGAAGCCTTTATATCTTTCTTCGTCGCGAAATGCGGCACGATCGCAAGTCCCGTCTTCTGCTCCAAAAAATTCAAAATTTCCTTATTGGTCGGATCATACATCGCAACCAAAAGCTGATCAGCTTCCTGTTTGTAAGGAAGGACGTTCTGGTGAGCGGCAACCGCATAAGGAAGAACGCGAAGCAACGATTCCGTAATGTTCGTTTCCGCCAATTTCACAAACGGAACTTGCAGAATGTCCGCAATAATCTTCCCGAGAATGTCATCAGCAACCGTTTCACGCTCAAACAATTCATCCTGAAGACTCGTATTCCCAACCTTCGCCTTGTTCGCAAGATTCTCAAGTTTCTTCCCGTCGACCAACTTCTGTTCTAACAGTATTTTTTTAAGTACGTCATCAGAAACAGCCATGTATTTGTTTTTATGTTTATTTCTGTCGAATTCCGTAGGATTCTATTGACTCATTATACCATAAAAAGGGTCTTCAGGGAAGGGTTGAGCGTGGTTTCCACCACTTACTAGTGTCCGGTTAAATCTTGCAATACATAACTAAAATATATAACACATATATTGACTTCTTATTAAATATTTGATACTTTTGTGTCACTCTAAATTTAATTCAATCAAACATCAATAATACATGAAAATCGCAGACAACGAAAACCCAAAGGAAAGATTCAAAAGATTAGCCACATACCGCACCAATGTAATATTAGACAAAGTACGAATTCTAGGGAACTGCTCTAATAGACAGTTATACGAATACCAAGCGGAAGATGTAGAAAAAATGTTCAAGGTAATTGAGCAGGAGTTAAAACTGACAAAGGCAAAATTCCACATGAATGGTAAAAGAAAATTCGAACTGTAATATCATATTAAATCAAAATCATGGAAGAAAAATTTGATACAGAAAATTATAAGAAAATACCGTATGACGACCTGTTTATATTTGCTCTTTACTCGGTAATCCAAGAAGGACTAGATGCTAATTTTGAAAATGCCGTTGTTAAATGCTATATGCTTTTTCCTAAAAGATTCGGACTTCCTGGCTATATGGAGAAATATCCAGATTCTTCACAGGTAGAGAAGAGTTGGCTAAGATGTAGAACAGATAAAGGATTAATCACAGGGAATAAAGCACAAGGTTTTGAAATAACTTCGAGGGGAATAGAAGTTATACAGAAAACACAGAAAAAATTAAAAGGAAATTTAATCAATACAAAAAAGCTACTAGGATTAAAAGGGGACCGCAGAACGAAGATGGGACGCCTGGTAAAACAAATAGAAAAAAACCTAATATTCAAGTCATTCTTAAAAAACGGCCAAAATATTGAAATTAGTGACTATGAATTCTGCGATTTGATTTACACTACCTTAGATTCCTTACCGGAAACCAGAAGAAAGAATCTACAACAATTAAAAAACGCTGTAGGAGATTATAATAGGACAGATATGGAAGATTTTCTAAATTTTTGTGAAGAAAAGTTCACGCACCTACTCTTCTCAAGCAAAGAGATGGAGAATGAATACGTGGGAGGAATGCGCAAAAGAAAAATTAAAACAAGAAAATCATGAGTATAGCAATAAGCAGGAAACTACATATAGAAGATCGCGTAGCGGAACAACAGGCGCAAGCCACCATAAAAAACAATCCAATATTAGCTTTGATTGAACTGATAACAAACAGTGACGATTCCTATAGACGTCTTGAAGATTCGGGATTTAAAACTGACGGGAAAATAATAGTTGAATTAATTCGAAAACATGAAAAATCAGAAATTCGAGTAATAGATAACGCTGAAGGATTTGATGAAAGTACAATGGATGAAAGGGTTGGAGGGTATGGTGGTGATACCAGCGGATTTTCGGAAACAAAAGCAGGTCGAGGATATTGGGGTCGTGGGTTGAAAGAAGCAATGATTGCTATGGGGTTTGGATCAGTGGAATCTATAAAGAATGGATATTTCCACACATGTAAGCTAGAAAAGCTAAACTACAACAGAAATGACCCCGTCAAAGTCACTCCAACAATCAGAAATTATTCAGGAATAAAAGAAAACGGGACAGCTATTACCCTCAAAATAACAAACAAAAAAATCCGCATCCCACAATTCGAAACCCTTAAACACTCCTTAGAATATTATTATAGTCTACGTAATATAATGAACAGCAACTCACGCGAAGTAATACTGATAGAAAAGAAATCCCGTAATGAAATAAAACGAAAAGAAAAACTCTCTTATATACTGCCAAAGGGAGATCTATATATACGAAAAGCAATCCCTCTCACAGAATTTGAAGGAGCAAAGATTGAATTAGAAATGTATCGAGCCACAGAACCTTTGAGCGGTTATGATGATGAAGGCCCATTACGAGAAAATGGGGTCTTAATTTGCTCAAAAGGGGCAATATTTGACTTAACGTTAACAAGGAAATTTGAGGGTAATGCTCATGCTTCTTGTATCTTCGGACATGCAACTTGCGATCACATCGATCATCTTCTAAGAACAAAAAAAGAGCCTGTGGCAAGATCTGATAGAACAGGACTCGACTGGACTCATCCTTTCGTAAGGTGCATAGAGAAAGAATTAAGCAAAGAAATAGAGAATTTCGTCAGAGAAGAAGAAAAAAAGACCAAAGAAAATATAAAGAAATTAGAAAACGAAAAAACTAGAAAAAGATACGAAGCTTCTCTCCCTAAACTCAATGATATCGCAAAAGAAGAATTAGGAAAAGATGAAGGCGGTGGTGAGGGAGATGATAATGAACGACTTCAGAAATTACCTCCCAACGGATTTGATTTCATGCCAGATTATGTCCAAATAATTGTCGATAAAGAATCAACACTAACTTTAAAAGCCCTTATACCCAAACCAATAGCCTCAGGGGCAACAGCAAAGATTTACAGCGACACAAAAGAGATTATCGTTATTGATGAAACTCTTAATCTGGACGAAAAAAACGCAAATCCCGAAAACGGATTACTAATAAGTCATATAAAAATTATTGGCAAACAGGTAGGGGCTGAAGGCATCATTACCGCTGAAATAGAGGGCCGAAAAGCAGAAATATTAGTCAAAGTTATATCAAGAAGAAAAACACCAACACCACACGAAAAAACGAAAAGTGGAGGTCTTTTTAAAGATTTTGAATTTAGCCCTACCGCAGACCCAAATCAACGCGTTAGATTCGAAAGGCCTAATGGAAAAATAGTGATAGCTACAAGAGCCCCTTCGGTCGCTACATACTTCGGACTAAATGGAGAGGGACAAGAGGAAGGACACTGCCAAGTTATGCTAGCCGAACTTGTCATAGAAGCAGTTTGTAGAGAAATCGCACATAGAAAAGTCGAATCAGGTAAAGAACCGTTCCTTGGAGAAGCCTCCGAGGCAATGAATGTTGTGCACAATAGACTGATAAACAAATATGCAAAAAAAATCCACGATCTATTAGTGGAAAAGAAATATCATAAATCTTAATCAAAAATTTTCAATCGTATATCCCCCAACCACTCAAAAACTCCCCCCCGCCCCCGTCCCATTCTAAAACCTCACCCCGTACCCGCCGGCTCCAGCCACCCCCCCCGCCTCCTCCTTCCCATGTGCCTCCGATCCATTCTCCGGTACGACCTTCCACGAAATCTGCGACTCCAAACGACCCGGCACGCCGAACCCGCTCGCCTTCGGATGCCCCCCGCCTCCAAACTCACGTGCAACTTCGCTCAAATTCACATCCTCCCTTTGTGTCCGAAGCGACCCCTTCACGATCCCCTTCTCATCCTCGCTCAACAAAACGCAGTACTTACTCCCCGGCACGGCGTTCAAATAATCAATCACGCCGCCAGTATCCCCAGACCCCGCCCCGCAAACCGAATAGTCGTGCCGCCCAACCGCAGAAACAGTCACCTCGTCTTCGTTCACATACGTCCTCTCAAGAATTCTGCCCCATAATCGGAGTTTATTCACAGGCGTGGTATGAAAAAGTTCTTTCGCAATCCGCCTTATATTCGCACCATGCGCCATAAGCTCGGACGCGACTTTCAGCACGTATTCGTCGACGTTCGAATGCATAAAACTGCCCGTATCAAAATAAAGACCGTGCATCAGCGCGGTCGCGATATCCTTATCAAGTTCCCATCCCGCAAAACGAATAAAAAAGAAAATAATAAACGCAGTCGCAGCCGCGCTCGGATCGACAATATTCACAGTCCCGTATCCG
>JBAZPI010000011.1:0-24752 GCA_041648305.1 Candidatus Altimarinota bacterium
GCAAGCGAACGGAGTCTCCAAAATTTTTGAAACGCTTTTCGAAGGCCGTTTGAATTATCTCGCCGAACTCGAACGCATGGGCGCAAAAATTGAGCTCCTTAATCCGCATCAAGCGATAGTAATTGGCCCCTCAAAACTCAAAGGCATTCCGATCTCCAGTTATGACATTCGTGCCGGCGCGGCAATGGTCATAGCCGCTCTCATCGCAAAAGGCGAAACAGAAATCTCCAATATAAATTATCTCGACCGCGGCTACGACAACATCGAAAAGAAATTAAGACGCCTGGGCGCGAACATTAAGAGAGTTCAGTAGGCGGGGCCTTTTTGGGCCCCCTAATAAGTAAACTCTATCCTTCCATCCAAATCATTTCGCCACACATCCGTAATACCGAGGCTATAAAACGTTCTCAAAGTTTCCGCGTGTGGATGCCCAAATTTATTTCCTTCCCCACACTGAATAACAGCGATTTTTGGCGCAATCGCCTGCACATACGAAGGGCTCGAAGCGGTCTTCGATCCGTGATGTCCTGCTTTATAAATGTCAGCCCGCAAATCAATTCCTTCCGCCAAAATCTCTTCTTCGCATTCAATTTCGCAATCACCACTCAGCAAAATCCGCTGCTCGCCATCGCTGCCGCCCAAGTCCTTATACGAAACTCTCATCACGATCGACGAATTGTTCAAATTGGTGACTTCCCGTCCAGCCAAGGAAGAAATGGGATAAATTACGTCGAATAGAACACTTCCAACCCTGAAATCCATGTTTGCCTGAGCGATAAAAAGCTTAAAGCCGCTCTCACCAGCCACGCCCGACTCGCCGTTGCCGCCATCACCGCTCTCACCTCCCTCCGACACCAGCCGAGAAAGCTCCTTCAAAAACTCATCGTAATAAACGTTATTGTACGCGACTCCTGTTATCAAAACCGCTTTCACGCGGTATCGCTCCAGAACTTCAACCAGTCCCTCCAAATGGTCCGCATGCGGATGCGTCAGCACCATAAAATCAATGTCTCGGTTAAAAAACGGCAAAGTATCGCTCAATTCCTCCATCACGTTCGATTTCGGCCCGCCATCAATCAGAATATTATGCCCCTCCGGCGTCTGAATCAGAATAGCGTCCCCCTGTCCAACATCCAGAAACTGCAAATGCATCTTCCGATCGGGCAATTCCGTCCACGCGGCAACAAGCAGAACAAGCGCAAGGACAAGCCCGCCAGAGGCATACTTCCAATATTTTTTTGGCAAGATCATGTTGAAATAATACGCCGCCAACCTTACAAAAATCTTAAATAAACCTAAATTTTTCCTTACAAAAACTTTACAGAATCCTGAAATCCAGCCGAATTTCCCGCACGACAAAAACTCTAACCTGTAAAAAAACAACGTGCGGGAAACAATCACCCAAAAATACATTTAGTCAATCCCCCACGTGAATTGCGAAATTAAACAGATTAAAAACATAAGAGGATGCTGGACATATAGCGCGTCCGTGTTTTGTTTTCCCGGAATCGGGAATTCCTAATCTGTAAAAAAATTGATTCCGGGAAAATATGAAACAATAAACGTATCTGGCAACCACGTGTCGATTACGGAACAGATCGGGGTTTCGCAATTCACGTCCCCCCCAGCCCCCCCACAAAAAAGGCCCGGCCTCCCCCGAGGCCGGGCCCAAGGGCCCAACATAGGCCCAATGTGTAGATTTATTTCTTTCTCCTGCTCGCCAATCTTCCGAGTCCCAGAGAAACAAGCACTAACCCAATCACTCCAGGCCCTGTTGCAGAAAGCTTAACCTTCGCTACAACACCTTTCGATTCTTTGCCGGCAGCGTCAACCTGTGTAAGCTTGAACCAGTAATTTTTGCCTGCCTTCAAGTCATCGGCATATGTATATTTATTGTCTGAAACTCCCAACGGAGCTCCTGTCCCATAAGCAGTTCCGTTCGCACTCACATAAATTTTTTGTGCTACAGAAATATTCTCTCCGGGAAGTGTCCATTTCAAAAGAACTTTCCAAACTTCCTCCTCATCGACAACTTCGCTCAAAGCCTCAGCCAAAAGTTTTGCGGGATCTTTCAAGACTTCTTCAACCTCGCCTTCACCCTCACCTTCGCCCTCGACACCCTCGCCTGACGCGACTACCTCATCCGAATTATGAGCGGCCTGAATTTTGTTCAATGCCTCGTCGGTAATGTTAGTCACCTTAACAACGTAGGTCTTCCCGGCCTCCATCTCATCTTCAAGCGTCAAAATCACAGAAGCCTTTAGCTGTTTATTCTTGGTATTTGTCCCCAAAACAACGCCAGAAACCTCCAAAGGTTCGGCAGTAGCTGATCCTTTCAATTTAACTTCAAAGTGATCAGTTGTAATAAGCCCCAAAACGACTGTTTCATTAAAATTTACAAGCAAATGAGTGTAATCCGTGAATTCAACGCTATCAACTTTTGGACCCTCTTCATCAGCCGCCTCGGAAGCCTTGTCGCTTCCAACAAAAGAAGCCGTGTCTGAAGTCCCGCTGACGATCGGATTTCCAGCCAAATCGGTAACGTCAATTGTAGCTGTCAAAATATAGCTGACAGCTTTGGTTTGCTTATCTGTAGTCAATCGGACAACCTTGCCTTCTTTGCCCTCATCAACTTTTGAATCCTCAAGCACAACCGCATCCAAAACATCTAAAAATTCCAAAGTTTCTTCAGCTTCAATAGAAAAAGCTTGCTCAGGATTGTCTTCCGGAAGCTCAACTTTTTCTGAGAATTCAACGTCAACTTCAATCTTGCTTACCGCTTCCGCAGCAACAACGGTTGGAGCTAAAGTATCTTCCTCTTCGCCCAATCCGGCTTCCGGAGTCGCGCTCACTTCTAAACTAAATTTTTCACTCTCATTACCGGCTGCATCATATGCAGTTACGGCAAAATAATAAGTTGTGTCATTTTCAAGCCCGGAAGCCTCGGCCGAAACAACGTCTCCGACATCTTGAGGAGCAAAGGTGTATTCTTCGTCCTCTTCATTCACAGTCTCCAATCCGTTATAAACATAATATCCTTCCACGCCGACATCGTCTGTCGCAACGTCCCAGCTCAAAGTAACCATTTCATCTCCCGCAACCGCTTTGACGTTCTCAACGTCTGAAGGCTTAGTCACATCAGGCGCTACCGCAAATACTGTGCTTGCAAGATTAAGCGCCAAGACCAACCCTGCAAATAGAGAAAATAACTTTTTCATTTCTTTTTGTGTTAATTTTTATTTTGCTATTAAAACATTATACCAAAAATCGCCGCCAAAAACAACCCCTACACACGTCCTTTGAATAATTTCTCAAGAAACGGCCGGTTTTAGCCGGCTGTTCAGCTTCTCCTGATTTTTCTATTTCCTTAGACATGGTACAACGTGTATAATTATGCTCAAATATGTCAAGAGACGGATTTTAAGCCATCTTTCAAGAAAATAAAACATGAAATTCACCATCGACCCAAAAATTTTTGAAGAGTTCCAGAACCTGAAAGTAGGCGTCATCACGGCGAAAAACATCGACAATAATAGAAGGATCTCTGCGGTCGAAAGCCTTCTTCGCGGAGTGAGCATGCAGCGCAAAAGAGAATTTGAAAAGAAAACTCTCGACGAAGACCCGCGAATTTTAAGATGGAGAGAGGCATACGCGCGATTCGGCGCCAAGCCTTCAAAATACCCTTCATCAATAGAAGCTCTTCTCGCACGAATCATCGAAGACAAAGAAATTCCACACATCAACTCATTGGTCGACATCTATAATTACATGTCGCTAAAATCGGTAATTCCAGTTGGCGGAGAAGACATGGACAAATTCTATGGCGACGTAAAATTGACCTACGCCTTTGGCGGCGAATGCTTCCGCCCGATCAACACGGTTGAAATAAAACAAGTTAGAACCGGCGAGATTATATATAAAGATAGAGGTGGCGTCATCGTTCGACGCTGGAACTACAGGGAAGCCGAGCGTACAAAAATCACAAAAGATACCCATAACGCTCTGATTGTTCTCGAAGATTTGAACGATATCCAAATAGAAGAATTTGAAAAAATTCTCTACGAATTTCAGGATCTCATTGAGCGGTATTTGGGCGGCGACGTCGCAGTTTATATTCTTACCGAAGACAATAATGAGATAGATCTCGAGATAGAAGGTCTTAAAAAAGCGGACGATTCGCGCCTCTCGGAAAAAGAAAAAATCCATTTCATCGCCCAACAAGAACTTGGCAAACAGCGCGCGTCAGCGCGCACGCCGGCGCAGAAAAACGAAACTCTTGCCAAGGCAAAACCACTTGGCAAAGCCCAAACCAAAGCCCAAGCCCAGGCTGGAGCGGTTCCTTCCTTCGACAGCCCCGATTCATATAAGGAAAAACTTGCTCTTCTTCTCAAGGAAATAGTCAGCCGCAAATTCCCGGACGAAGCCGAAAAAATCAAAGTCGAATATCCGTCCGACGAAACGCACGGCGACTACGCAACAAATATTGCGATGAGAATCGGGAGCCGCGTCCAAGCGAATCCAAGAGACGTCGCAAACGAACTCGTAAAAGCAATCGAAAAGCCGGATTACATCGAGAAAATGGAGGTTGCAGGTCCGGGATTTATCAATTTCTACTTGTCCGAAGATGCCCTTGAGCAAAATATAGGCCGCGTCCTAAAAGAAGGCGATGACTATGGCGAGTCAAACGTCGGCAGAAAAAAAACGGTGATAGTTGAATACTCACAGCCAAATATCGCGAAACCATTGGGCGTCCACCACCTCCTTTCAACAATCATTGGTCAAAGTTTATACGAAATTTACAAAAACCGCGGCTTTACGACGATCTCGATCAACCACATCGGCGACTGGGGCACACAGTTCGGCAAACTCATTCACGCATACAAAACTTGGGGCGACAAAGAAGCCGTCGAAAAGGACCCAATCCCCGAACTCCTGAAGCTCTATGTGCGCTTTCACGATGAAGCGGAACGTGACGAAAATCTCGATCAAAAAGGTAGAGACGAATTCAAGAAGCTCGAGGATGGCGACGAAGAAAACCGCGCTCTCTGGAAATGGGTTGTTGATGTCTCAATGAAAGACGTCCAAAAAACATACGACAAGCTCGGAAATATCACATTTGACTTCACGCTCGGCGAAAGTTTCTACGAGGACAAAATGAAACCCGTAGTAGAAGAAGGAATCGAAAAAGGCGTAATAACAGAAGGGGAGAAAGGCGCGTTGATTGTGGACTTTCACGATGAAAATATGGCGCCACTAGTTATCCAAAAATCAGACGGAGCAACTCTTTATTCAACTCGCGACCTTGCGACCTTCAAATACAGAATTGAAAAATGGGATCCGATAAAAATTATCTACGTCGTCGACGTTGCGCAAAGCCTGTATTTCAAACAGCTTTTTGAAACCGCAAAACGCCTTGGCTGGGATTACGGAAAAGGCGAACATATAGTTTTCGGCCGAATGCAGCTCCCGGAAGGTGGCATGTCAACACGCAAAGGCAACGTTATTCTCCTCAACGAAGTCCTCGACGAAGCGGTCAAACGCGCAAAAGAAGTTTTGGAAGAGAAAGCCCCCGACCTGGCGGACAAAGACGAAGCTGCGAGAAAAATCGGTATCGGCGCCGTCAAATATAATGTTTTAAGCCAAAATCGAAATAGTGACATAACATTTGAATGGGACAAAATGCTCTCCCTGGAAGGCAACAGTTCTCCGTACCTTCAATACACCTATGCCCGCGCGCGATCAATTGTAAGAAAAGCGGAAACTTTGAAAAAAGCCGGTCTCGTTGCGGCGGCTGAAGCCGAAGCGGAAGGCAAGGCTGATACAAAAGTCTCGCCAAAAAGAAAACGCAAAGCGCCACAAATAAAGAAAGAACAATTCTCTCTCTTCGAAGCGATAGAACATCTTGATAATGGCGGCGATCTTTCACGCGACATCTTGCCGGACCCGGAAAACGCCGAAAAAAAAGAAGAATCACTTCTCCGCTCTCTCGTAAAATTCTCAGAATATATTGCCATTACCGCCGAAGAAAACAAGCCAAATCTTCTCGCAACTTACCTCTATGAACTTGCCCAAAAGTTCAATTCTTTTTACAACTCCGTCCCCGTAATCAAGGCTGACAAAGAAGAGAAATTCGATCATCGTCTGGCTCTTGTAAAAGCGGCCTCACAGGTCCTCAAAAACGGTCTCTCGCTCCTGCAAGTTGAAGTCCTTGAAGAAATGTAAACTTCCCTTCCCAAATAAGCAAAATCATATACAATACATTCGCAATTCTTTAGATGGAGAGATGGCTGAGCGGTCGAAAGCGGCGGTCTTGAAAACCGTTAGGCTCGTAAGAGTCTCTAGGGTTCGAATCCCTATCTCTCCGCCATGATAGTAGCGAGTTTTGCGATCCGAAGCGAAGGTGTCAATCCTACCCCCTAAAACAAAAACATGAAAAAAGAACTAGCAAACTATGCCTTTATTGACGCTCAAAATCTTCACATCGCAATAAATGAATTGGGGTGGAAAGTTGATTATGCGAAATTTCGCGTTTATTTGAAGGAACACCACGGAATCAAAAAAGCTTATATGTTCATGGGATACAAACCGAGCGAACAGCAAATGTATAATTTTTTACAGTCATCTGGATTTATCCTGGTTTTTAAGCCGATCCTTGAGCTAAAAGACGGGAAAGTGAAAGGAAATTGTGATGCCGAATTGGTATTGCAAGCAATGATTGAATACAAAAACTACAAAAAAGCGGTTATCGTAACTGGTGACGGAGACTTTCACTGTCTGATAAAATACTTGCAAGAAAAAGGCAAACTTTCAACCGTTCTGGCTCCAACTGCAAAGAATTGCTCGTCACTAATTACCAAAGTGGTGAATGGGAAAGTGAATTTGGTTAGCGAACTTAGAAGGAAGATAGAATACAAGCGTAAAAAGAAAAACGCCCCTTCCAGACGGAACTGAAAGGTACGTTTCTCAATCGTGACTACGAAGCGATTGTAGCTCTAAGCCATTAAATAGTCAACTTAATTGAGATAATAAGCACATGGAAAAATTCCCAAAGGATACGGAGTCGTTAACAAGCGGATGGCATTATCTCGACTTTCGTGACGGTAAGCATGACGCAAGTTATATCGAATGGAAATATTTCAATTTCAAACAAAAAGATATAGCTGGATATATTGTCTATTTTATTTTAGACCCGGAACGAAAGACAAAGGTTGGCGGAGCGCGCGTGCTGGCAAGAGTTTTTCATCGGCAAAAATTTTCAGGATCAATCCGCGAAATCCCCATTGATAAAGTCCAGATCGATGCATTATCCGCAAGTATCGACATGGATGGTGCGAAAATTCTGGAAAAAGATCAACATAACTACGAAATCAGCGGCAAAGCGAACAATCTTTCTTGGGATCTTCACTACGAACAGCGGGTTCCAGCCATTGATGGATTCAAAGATGTTAATTGCGGCCTTATGCGCTGGGAAAAAGCTAATTGGCTTGTAAAAATGCCAAGGGCCAGGGTTAAAGGAATCATAAAAACGGACAACAAGACTATCAAAATAGACACAGTAGGATATTCTGACACCAACTGGGGTGAATTTTTGCCGTTTCTTTCAAGATACGAATGGGGTCAATACAATGATGGGAAAATCTCATTTATCTTTGGCATATTATATAAATTGCTAAAAACACAGAATACATATTTTTATCTTATTATTAACAATGAGGTCGTGCGGTTGGAAAGTCCTAAATTTTCTATTAAACATAAAAAATGGGGCACGAGCGGCAATAATGGCATAAGGGTCCCTTTGGAAAGCAAATTTATCGCACGTGATAAACAATTCACCGTTCGGTTTACTTCGAAATTGATCAATAGTGATCTTATGGGTTTGAAAATTTCTGGCCTGCTACCCAAATCAGTGGTTTCCGAGCAAATTGTCGAATACAAGGGTGTTATAGAGAAAAACGGCAAGGTCATTCACGAGTTCGACGGCCTTGGCTTTCAGGAATGGAGCACTAAAACATACAAAGAAATCCCGATAATTTTCTAATACTTCCAAATCGGCATGTATATCACCTTTCCCATTGCTTTATACAGGTTTAAAGGATAGACTTCAGTCCATTTTAACAATAATCAACAAAAAACATGGGTAATTACAATAAAGATAACAGATCTGGAGGACGTAGCTTCGGTGGCGGAGGCGGCGGAGGACGTAGCTTCAGCGGTGGTGGCAACAGAGGCGGCGGTAGAGGTTTCGGCGGTAGAGATGAAGGACGACCCCAGATGCACGAAGCAACCTGTAGCGAATGCGGCCAAGAATGCGAAGTTCCGTTCAAACCAACAGGCGATAAGCCGGTTTTCTGTCGCGATTGTTTCAAAAACAAAGGAGGAGATTCAGGTTCAAACAGATCTGGTGGGAGGGATTACAGCAGATCAAGCGGCAGACCGGGCGGTAACTTCCGCGGCAATCAAAGCTTCGAGGAAAAACGAATGTACCAAGTGACATGTGATAAATGCGGCGACGAATGCGAAGTTCCTTTCCAACCAACAGGCGGGAAACCGATTTATTGCAGCAAATGTTTTGATAAAGGAGACAGAGGCAACAAAGGTGGTGACAAAGGAAATAATTTTGGTCAATTTAAGGAACAGTTTGAAATATTAAACATCAAACTTGACAGGCTTATAAAGGCGCTGACACCTGTCACACACCAGACGCCAAAGGCGTCAACTCCTACCCTGGCCTCAAAAACTCCAAAAGCCCAAAAAGCCCAGGAGCCGGAAAACCCAGCCAAAAAAGAAATCGCAAAAAAGACCCCGGCAAAGAAGGTCTCAGCGAAAAAGAAGAAATAACAGGTTCTAATTGAAAAATTCAGCGAACTAAGCTACCGTTAACCTATATGTTATCTGAATTTTTAGGCTGGATAATCATCGCTCTACCGGTATTGGTAGTTATTTATTTGCTATTTGATTGGATTCGGATGGGGATTAAGCATCGCAAAAATTGCGACAATTCTACCGGGAAGAAAAAGAAGTTGAACGATTTATTATTTCAAGCCGTGGCGGATGGAAACGTACAAAAAGTGCAAAAAGCAATCGCGGCTGGAGCCAATGTAAACGTCAGAGGATTTGGCGGCAAAACTCCATTAATCAAGATTGTACATCGGGCCGCAGACGCAAAACATTGCCATGACAAAGCGAATCTAATTATTGTTAAACTGCTCGTAAAAAAAGGCGCAGATATCAACATTAAAGACTTGTTCAACGGCAGCGCTATAAAATATTGTGACTGGGATTTACCTGGATTTATGCCGCAAATAACAGATTATTTGCTAAAAAATGGCGCGCAAGGATTCCCTCGCGCAAGCGCGCACGAGAGCGCACTTTAAAAACCTCATTCTTAACCACACATACATGCGCAATCACATCCTCCCAACCGCTATCCTCCTAGTAGTCGTTCTAATCGCCCCAGGCTGTTCTATCAATCCAGTGAAACCGACCAGTGATGATATTGTCACGGAAACAACTAAACAACAGGAGTGCTTGGTCCAGTTGGACATCTCCAGAGATGATAATCCCTTCAGAGACAAAAGCTTTGGTGACATAGTAAAAGTTGATGACCAACGCTTCAGCGAACTCACCAAATTGGACGCCACAAGGCCAGAGGATTATGCGGACAAAGGTGGCGAAAAAGTTGGGAAATTAGTAGATTTATCAGATGTTGATTACCGGGATGCGGCAGTTTATTTGGTAAAAAATCAGATTTTGCAAACCTACTGGCACCTCGGTTCGAAGGTTTGTCTGGCGGATGAGATGACCGACAAGCTGGATACTTTGTATGCCGCTCATTTTACCGGCACTCATGAATATTGCACAAACGAGTGCGAGACCGGCGAACTTGATTTCCGCGTCATGATAGAAAAAGACAGCGGGTTTATTTATTTGGCTAAATAATGCCGACCCGCCATGCTATAATCCAGAGCGAAATCTAACCCAACCACAATGAAAAAAGCTCTCCTTTTCGGTCTACTCACAGGCATACTCCTACTCGCAGTAGGAATGGGCCTAAATTACCTGCTCGGCGCCCTCTTTCCCCAACTGATGGCTGAATATGAGAATGTAGCAATCTTCAGGCCTTGGGACGATCCGAAAATGTCTCTTTTCTTCATTTATCCTTTCTTGGTAGCTCTGCTCCTCGCGTTTGCTTGGACAAAACACAAAAACGCATTTCAAGGCTCTACTCTAAAGAAGGGCTTAATATTCGGACTTACATACTTCGCTATTGCGACAATCCCTGGGATGTTGGTGTCATACAGCAGTTTTCAAGTATCCGCTCTTATGATAGGAGGCTGGACATTATCAGGCCTTTTGGATGGAATCATTGCTGGCTTGATCTACGCGAAATGGCTTAAATAAGAGGCGAAAGCCAATAAAATGCAGACCGCTTTTATCATTCACGGCGCTTTAGGTAATCCCAATGAAAATTGGTTCCCTTGGCTGAAGTCAGAGCTGGAACGCCTCGGTTTTACCGTTTACGTTCCGGCCTTCCCAACTTCGCCCGAAACGCAAACTCTCGAAAACTGGCTCAAAGTATTTGAAGAATACAAAAACCACTTAGACAAAGACACGATAGTTATTGGCCACAGCCTTGGCCCAGCTTTTCTCTTAACGATCCTGGAACAGATCGAAAAACCGATCCGCGCCGCCTATTTCGTCGCAGGTTATCACCCCAAAAGCCTGCCAAAAACTTCAGAGTGGTATCCGCAAGTCAAAACTTTCCTCGAAAAACCATTCGATTGGCAGAAAATCAAACAAAACTGCCCTGCCTTCCACATATATCACAGCGATAACGACCCATATTTTCCTCTTTCTCTGGCCGAAGACCTGGCAAAAACTCTCGACACAACCACAATCGTCGTAAAAAACGCAGACCACTTCAACGAAAAAGCGGGTTATACGAAATTCGAACGCTTACTACATGACATTCAAAATGGATAAACAAACCGCCAAATCCCGCTCGCTCCTCACAAAAAAGATCAGAGAATTCTTCGACTCCCACTCATTTCTTGAAGTCGAAACTCCGATCATGTCGCCATGCGTTGATACAGAGCCAAATCTCGACCCTTTCGAGACTTTCCTCATCGATAAAAGCGGAACCAACCTGAAACCCGGCGAGAAACTCCCCATGTACCTAAACCCATCTCCGGAACTCCACATGAAACGCCTCCTCGCCCAAAACTCGGGCGAACTAGGCGACATCTACACGCTCACGAAAGTTTTTAGAAACGGAGAATTCGGCGGCGGCCGCCACAATCCTGAATTCACAATGCTGGAATGGTACCGCCACAATGCCGACTACACGAACATAATGCAGGATTGCGAAGATCTCGTCCTCTACTTAATTGACGGCAAAACGAGCCTCTCCTATCAAAACAAAACTATCGACCTCTCTCCTCCTTGGCCGAGAATTTCAATCAACGAACTTTTTATCCAAAACTGCGGCATTGACCTCCTTAAAAACCGCGACATAGAAACATTCAAGAAAACCGCAGAAAAATATAATTTAACCGGCTGCAAAACCTGGGACGATATTTTCTACAAAATCTTCTTGAACGACATTGAGCCAAATCTTGGCTACAGCAAGCCAGTTATTGTCTACGACTACCCAGCGACCCAGCGCGCCCTCGCAAAAAAACACAGACCAAACGAATTCTGGGTCGAACGCTTCGAGCTCTACATCGCCGGACACGAACTTTGCAATGCGTTTTCGGAACTCACCGACGCCGACGAACAGCGCCTCAGATTCGAAGAGGACTTGCAAACACGCAAAAAAATGGGCAAAACTCTCTTTCCTATTGACGAGGAATTTTTAACAAGTCTAGAATCCATCACGCAACCGTGCGCCGGAAACGCCCTGGGAGTAGACAGACTTATGATGGTTCTCCTGGACAAAGCGAAAATCGACGACGTTATTTTCTTCCCAATCTTAACTAAACTACAATGTCAGTAACAACAGAAATAAAAAAAGGATCGGCAATAGTTCTTAATGGCAACACGTGCCTTATTGTTTCAACGCAATTTGTAAATCCGGGCAAAGGCGCGGCCTTCACCAGAGCAAAGCTCAAAAACTTACGAACTGGCCAAGTTGTAGAATCAACTTTCAAATCCGGCGAAGCCATTGAAGTAGCCGACGTCCAATATAAAAAATGCCAATATCTATACAAAGACGGGCAAGGATACAATTTCATGGACAATGAAACATATGAACAATTCACACTGAGCATGGAAGACATCGCTGAAACAGGTCAATACTTAAAAGATGGCACAGTCTGTTACGCTCTTTATATCGACAATAATCCAATCAGCATTCAGCTTCCTCCTAAGATGGATTTCAAGGTTGTATCCGCTGATCCGGGCGTGAAGGGTGACTCAGCTTCAGGCGCAAACAAAGATTGCGAGGTTGAAACGGGCCTAAAGGTAAAAGTCCCACTTTTCATCAAAGAAGGCGACATGATTAAAGTGAACACTGAAACAGGGGAGTACGATAGCAAAGTTAATTAGAACTGCTAATCATCGGCTCCTCCGGGCAAACCTTGCAAGATTGCATTTTTATCGTAAAAATGCAATTTCCCCTTCCCAAATACACTATATATGTGTATAGTACCTCCGCAAGTCCGAAGTTTACTTATGCCGATACGGAGATATGTGCACAGTTTGATCTGTACTCCGCATAAAAAAATAGAGGGTTTGCGAGTATTATTTTCTGAACAAAAACGTATGTCTAAGAAATTGTTCGTCGGGAATATCGATTGGAATGCAACCGACGCAGATCTGTCTGAATTGTTTGCTCAACACGGTGCAGTTGAAGAAGCTGTTATCGTGAAGGACAAATTCTCAGGTAGGTCAAAAGGATTTGGCTTTGTCACATTCACAAATGATGATGAGGCTGACAAGGCTATGGCCGAACTAAACGGATTCGAGCTCAAAGGCCGAGCATTAGCTGTGAAAGTAGCTAATCCTCCATCGGAGAGACCTCCAAGGAGAGACCGCTTCTAGGCTTAAAAGCTTTTAGAATAAAAAAACAGAATGTGTGCAGTTCTGTTTTTTTGTGCCTCGGGATGCCCAAGCACGCCGCACTCACACAAAAAAAAGCCCCCCTTTAGAAGGAGGGCCTTTGAAAAGTTTAAAAAGGAATTACCAAGTGCTTGGAAGTCTCTCTACAAGAATCATATCTCTTCGCATAGAGAGGTCAATATCTTTTGTTTCTGAAAACATATAATTTATAGTTGCGAGCAATTTATCGTTGGTGTTTTTAGATATCCTTAAATAAGCTCCAAAATACTTGTCATCCCTATTACATATAATTGCTTTTTGACCATTTATTGTAGTGGTTACCAGATCGTTCCCTCTACAAATAATGTGGCTAAGATCTTGACCATAAGAAGCCTGATTTTCAGAACTAGAAACCTGAATCCTTAATGGACAAACAAGCTTTCCGTTATTTTGACTTAATTCGGTTTTAATAGCACCATACAATTCATCAAAACTATCGTATAAATATGAACCGGACGAACTGGGTAAACTGGAAAAAAGCGCTTCAGCAGAGCCAGATGGACACACCACCTGCTCATTGTACGCAGGCAAAACCTTCTTAAGCCCTAGCCGCCCCATCAAATCCCCTCCTTTGAGGTACAGGCCCACACCTGCGACAAGCACCACTGCTACGGCAACAACCGCAGCGAGCACTTTTCCTTTGTTTGTCATTTTTGTTTTGGTTAATTTTTATTTTGACCAACACTATCATTATAACATACCCCCCCCATCGGTCAAGCACGCTCAGCCACAATTCCGCTGCCACTATCCCGGGATCGAAAATCTCCAGATTCAAAAACAGCATCCCGGGATGCCCAAGAACCCCGCAAAACCCAATCTCCCCCACATTCTCATTTTGAGGAGGAGAAGAATTTAGAAATATTTCTCATTACATTTTTTAGCATCATGATGCTAAAAAACAGAAGGGGTGAACATGTTCAGCCCTTCTGCAATGTAATGAATATTTCTCAAATTCTCTCCCTCCTCAAAACATATCCTCGACATCCACAACCTGCCAAATATCTTCACTGTCTTTTTTCTTTTTCATAATCAAGTTCACCCTGGGGGGACTCATCGGTTCTACACTTTTGTTGCGACCTTCGCCGACAATTCGGCCGGTCTCCACCTTTCTAACAAGCTGAAAATCAAACCCGTTTAAATTGAATTCAACCCGACGAATGGTCCCAATTTCATGCTCATCAAGCCCGATATCTGTATACAACGGCGTGTCTTCGTCCAGGATAATCTCCCCGCCGGCAGCCTCAACTTTCTCCAAAATTTCCTCAAATTGATATGCTCTCGAAGCAGCCCTCGTATCGTCAGTCTCGTGCAACGAATATCGTTTACCTGTTCCCATTTTATTGTTGTTAGCTTGCCTTAAGTCTAACACTCAATGTAAATTAAAGCCATGCCAACAAAAAGACAAAATCCAATGCTTCTCGCGATCAAAGAAGCCCGAAAAAATATACTCAGCCGAACAGGTCCGTACGGAGGCCCATTCGGCGCATGTATAACAAAAAAAGGCAAAATTTTGGCAGTAGCAAGAAACACAGTTCTTCATTCCAAAGACGCGACATGCCACGCAGAAATCTCAGCAATCCGCAAAGCATCAAGAACCCTCAAAACTCACGACTTAAAGGGTTGCGAACTCTACTCGACAACCGAACCATGCCCGATGTGCTTCAGCGCGATCCACTGGGCAAATATCGACAAAATCTACTTCGGCACAACAACAAGCGACGTCAAAAAATTCTTCAACGAACTGACTATTCCGGATTCAACTTTAAAACGACTTGGCAAATCAAAAGTAAAACTCCAGCCCGCTTTCATGAAAAAAGAATGCAAACTTCTTCTAGAGGACTGGGGAAAGCTCAAGAAAAAACCGACGTACTAAGGAGACCCTCCCTAATCTCCCCACAAATTCGCTCCGAACTCCTCGTTGAACTCTCGCGAAAATCCATCTTCTAAAACTTCAATCCAAATTTCTCCGGTCACGCTGATAAGGAACCTCTGAAAAACGATGGAATGCAAGGAGATGAGGAGGTTACACAGGAGCCGTACAAACCTGTACGGCGACAAGGAAGCTCCGAAATCGACACAGCATTACGCGTTTTTCAGAGGTTCCTTAACAGCCGAAACCAGATGCCCGCCAACAACACCGTAGTCAGCACCACCAAGCGTGACATGCAGATGCATTACTGCTTCCCCGTCCTTTCTAGAAACATTCCCAAGAAGTGAAGTTAGTTCATGAGGTCCGCTCACTTCGGTATTCACGTACTTGCGTTGCGCCGTATCGTAAAAAGCAAAAACAGCATGTTTGACTCCGCCAATCCCTGTAACAAATCCAAATTTTACATCATTCGCCAAACACGCGTCTTTAATAGCTCCGACGATTTCCTCGTCTTTATCAAGCCTTAATAATAATTTATTTCCGACTTTTTTGATTTTCATGCTAGGATTCTAGCATGTCAAAAGAAGCTTGTAAAAATTGCAGCAAAAATTTTTCGATCACCGACGATGATCTCAAATTTTACAAAAAAGTCGACGTGCCACCCCCGACACTTTGTCCGCAGTGCCGTCAACAACGTCGTCTATCATTCCGCAACGAGATAAACCTCTATACAAGAAAATGTGACTTCACGGGCAAAGACGTAATCTCAATGTATTCGCCGGACAAACAATACAAAGTATACGACCAGGAAGTTTGGTGGTCCGACAAATGGGATCCACACATGTTCGGTCGCGATTTTGACTTCAATAAGCCATTTTTCGAGCAATTTGCAGATCTGCAAAAGTACGTTCCACGCATGTCCTTAAACTGCATCGGTAACGAAAATAGCTACTTCACAAACTACGCGCTTCGAAACAAAAACTCATATTTAGTTTTCACAGCCGACTTTAACGAAGACTGTTATTACGGCCGCTTTTCAGATAAAAATTTCCACTCATGCGACTTCGATTTCACATTTGATTCTACGTATTGCTACAACGTCGCAGATTGTTACGGCGGCAACGATGTCAAATTTTCACAAAAAATATATAACTCCTCAGACACTCATTTTTGTTACAACATACGCAACTGCAACAGTTGTATTTTCTGCGCAAACATACGAACAAAAAATTATTGTATTTTCAACAAACAAGTTTCAAAAGAAGAATTTGCAAAATTCAAAGCCGACCTCAAGCTCAATACCTACGAAGGAGTAAAAAAAGCGCTAGCCCAATACGAAAATTTTATAAAAACTCAACCTAGAAAATACCTTGAAATTGTTCAATGCGAAAATTCGATCGGCGATTACATCAAATCCTGCAAAAACGCAAAAATATGTTTCGATAGCTACAATCTCGAAGACGTTGCATACGGTACTCACTTATACAACGCAAAAGACTGTTACGATTGGGACTTTGTTGCGAACAAAAGCGAATGTTGCTACGAAATGGTGAGCTCAGCCCACCAGCTTTTCAATTGCCGATTCTGCATGAACTGTTGGGACGGCAATGCGGATTTAACATACTGCGATCTATGTCTCGGCACTTCAAAATGTTTCGGATGCGTTGGTTTAAGAAAAGGAAAATATTGCATCCTAAACAAACGGTACGAGCGAAGCGAGTACGACAAACTAATGCCAAAAATCATCGAACACATGAAGAAAACCGGTGAATGGGGCGAATTTTTTCCAGCCTCTTCCTCTCCATTCGCATATAACGAAAGCGTAGCATGTGAATATCTCCCGCTCACCAAAGAAGAAGCGCTAAAGAAAGGTCTGAAATGGCATGACGAAGACAAGAAGGATTTCAAACCTCAAACTTACAAGATCCCGGACGCCATCGGCGACGTACCAGAATCAATTTTGGACGAAGTCCTCTCCTGCGAAACCTGCAAAAAGAACTACAAAGTCGTCAAACAAGAACTTGCCTTCTACAAACAGGTTGGCCTTCCAATTCAAAGAGAATGTTTTAATTGTCGCCACAAGAGAAGAATGGCCTCAAGAAACCCGCGAATGCTCTACGAAAGCAAATGTGCCAAATGCGGTGCAGCCATCCAAACAACCTATAATCCAAGAAACGAAATTCCAGTCTACTGCGAGAAATGCTATTTGGAAAACGTTGATTAGGGAACCTCCGGAGGTTCCCTGGACTTTCCCTGCCTTTTTCCTTATATTAAGTCCGCTTTTGGCAAACCGCGGAGAGGTACCCAAGTGGTTGAAGGGGCGGGATTGCTAATCCTGTAGGTCGGCATTAGCCGGCGCGAGGGTTCAAAGCCCTCCCTCTCCGCCATTAGAGAAATATCGCAAAGCGATATTTCTCATCCTATATCCTCCCCTTCGGGGAGGCAGGAAGGGGTAGACGCCGTAGGCGTCAGTCCTCCTCTATATTCCCTCTTCAAACAGCATATTGCAAAACTTTCACCTCGATCTCCAGCCTATTTTTTAATTTATTTGTTTCTTTCATTAGGTCATACCGCGACTGGATATTGAGCCAAAACTCTGGCGAGGTACCGAAATATCTGGCAAGACGAAGAGCCGTATCCGCACTGACAGCTCTTGTCCTGTGGACTATCTCATTTATTCTCCTTGGAGACACGCTTATGTCCTTTGCAAGCCTATATTGTGTAACCTTGAGAGGCTTCAAAAATTCTTCTTTTAATATCTCACCTGGATGAATTGGAGACAAATTTTCATGCATATTTTAATGGTAATCAATTATTTCTACATCATACGAACTACCATCCTTCCAACCAAAACATATTCTCCATTGATCGTTAACTCTTATGCTGTATTTTCCTTTCCCGTCGCCTGTAAGTTTTTTGAGATGATTTGATGGCGGCGCTGTCAGATCTGATATATTTGTTGCCGCATCGAGCATACATAACTTACGAAGTGCTGTTTTTTGAATTAATTGAGGTAATTTCAGGGATATTCTTAAGTTAAATATTCTTTCTGTCTCTCTGCACTTGAAGCTTCTAATCATAAGGGTTCGTCTATATAATAACGCATCACGTTAATAGTTTCAATAGAAAAAATTAACACATGACCATTTTCTCATATCGACCTTAAATATTTCCTTAAAATTTTCCAACAAAAACCTTAAATCTAAATCTATCCAAACATTTCCTTGCAACAGCAATTTCAGGTACTATAATTACCTCTGCTTCCGCGCGGGTATTGTATAACGGCTATTACGTAGCCTTCCCAAGGCTAAGACACGGGTTCGACTCCCGTTACCCGCTCCATGGCGCAAGAGATTTCGCCTCTGGCGAAACATATTTGCGCAATCCTTCTTTTGCGCCCGTCGCGGCACGGCAGACCACGGATTTGCACACTAAAAAACTGGGGCATTTTTAGAATTCCAAGAGTTGACATTGCCAAAACATTCGGCTATACTGTTTCCATAAATATACAATTTTGTTAATTTACAGAAATGAACTACATTCTATTCCTCGAGGCGTTTCAGGACAAATATAAGGATATTAAGGACAATCAACTCCTCTTCCAGTACTTGCGGGAAGAATTGCAATACCTTATTCTATACACCTTATATGCCAAAATGCGTTATCCGGTCTATTTTATGGGAGGAACGAAATTACGCCTTTCCTATAAAATCAACCGCTTTTCAGAGGACATCGATCTCGCGCTCGACAAGGCGGATCTAAATTTTCCTTCTGAAAAGTTTTTTTCCGATATCACCAAGGAATTTTCAGAAAAAATCACCGGATTTCAACTTCACAGCAAATTAAGCACCAATCGCAATGTTATTAAAATAATGCTTTCTTTTGGACAAATTCTTTTTGATCTCGGTATTTCCCCCTTACAGTCCCAAGCCATTAAAATCAAAATTGAATTGGATATTAATCCTCCGGACAATGCAAAATATGAAAAGAAGACTTATCGCAGTTCGGCAGGGGATTATTTGATTAGCACTTACGATTTGAGTACCGGCTTTGCAGGAAAGCTCGCCGCCGTTTTATTTCGCGAATATCAAAAAGGACGCGATTATTATGATCTCCAATGGTATCTGCAACATAAACCGACGATTTATCCCAATCTAGACTACCTAAACGCCAATAGCCTTCAGCAACATGAAAAAAGCTTCGAAAATGTGAGTGAAGTTCTTATCGCAGTTACGAAAAAAGTGAAAAAACTAGATCTTGCATTAATGCGCAAAGATTTGGAACGGTTTGTTGTGATGGACTTCGCAACATTTGAGAATTGGCTCAAGAACTATATTCCGGAGACGCTAATACTCTTACAAGATTACCAAAATTCTTATGAAAATTGATGAGCTAACCCCATTCAAAGGCAGAACATTTGGCATTGAGGAGCTGGAAAATTATTTCAAAGAACCTGTGACCACAATCAGAATACAGCTTTCGCGTCTGTGTAAAAGCAAGAAGCTAATTCGCTTAAAGCAAAACCGTTACACTTTTCCGGATTCTCATCCGAATGTGTATGTAATTGCGCAAGAAATGGTATCTCCCTCCTATCACAGCATGGAATCGGTCTTGTCTTTATATGGGATTATCCCCGAGGGCACGGTTGCCTATACACTCATTACCTCAAAAAAAACTCAAAAATACAGCAACGAATTTGGAACATTTAGCTACCGCCATCTGCCTCCATCACTTTTTTTTGGAGTGGGAAAAAGAGAAGACGGAGCATTTATGGCCACACCCGAAAAGGCTTTGCTGGATTATCTTTATCTCAATTCCGCTAAGTTTAAGCCAAATTTTGCTTTATGGCAGGCTGAACGCTTGGATGAACTTCCAACGCTGGATTTCAAAATCATGAAAAAATGGGCAAAAAAGTACGGTATGAAAAAATTGATGACGCTGGTAACGAGTATTGAAGAATATTCCAACTCAAAAATGTACCAAGCTCATAGATAATTTGGGTAAATATCATTGTCTCCGCCTTGTAAAGGAAGTCGCAAACAATACAATCATTGCAGTATTTTTACTCCTTGTTAGAGTCAAAGATGATGGGACGGAATATCCATGGACGGAACATTTGAGCATAAGCTCCTCAAGCATTTCCCTAGTTAGTTGAGAGCAACGCGAGCAAAAGCGAGCTTCACGAGACTCATATATGCTTGTCATAGAATTATTACGCAAGCCGCACATAGATAGGGCTCTAGCATCAGTCTATACAAGCCATTTCTTTAATAGGTATTGAGGATCCTTGTTGGAATTCTTCCTGTAAAAGATCCAAAGAAAAACCAAAATTACTCATGATTTGATCATAACTGTTTTGATCAGAACAGTTATCTCTTAAAATTCCGAATAAATTCACGTGATTTGTAAATGGCTCATACTGGTATGTAAGCAGCTCTCCAAACATTTTATCTATAGCTTTTAAACCGCAAATATTTTCAACCTGTTTAAAAAAACAATATCCTGCGTCATAAGAAAAACCTTGATTAAATGCATCCACATAGGACATATCATCTAAAATGCTACCCTGATTTAAATTATTGAAATGATTCTCTCCGCAAATGTTTTTCTTGGGATCAGCGCCAAAAGGATAATATTTTACAAAAGCTTGGATATAATCCGCAATTCCTTCACTAAGTTTTGAAGTATCGGGATTTCCAGTACGCAAAAGTTCAGTTGAAAATAAAAATAAATGAGTCCATTCGTGGATTTCAGTGCTATAAAAATCTAAATCACCAACCTTTATTTTATTAGCATATTCTTCTCTTAATTCATTATCGGTCAGCAATTGGTGAGCAATGTTTCCATCTGTAGTGACTTGTACAACAGCGGTATCTTCCCAAGCAGTATCAGCTTTTACTTCAGATATAACTAGAGATATAAAATTCCATCGTTCTCCATATGGATCAGATGAAACAAGAGATGGGAAAGATAATTTTAGTTTGGAAAATGCGGTTTCAGTATAGTTAAGCATTAAATTATTAAATTCATAATACGATTCATCATCGAAATATCGAGCAAAATTACTTGATTGGATTTTAAATTTCCCAAGAGAATGAAATGATAAACAACGGTGGTATTGCACAGGACTAGAAATACATTCATTATATGCTGAATTACCGGTGTAAATTTTAAGAGAAATAGAGTTGGAATTGATAGTTTCTAATTTTATCAACCAATTCACGTAAAATGTATATTGTTCATGATTATCCGAATCTTTTAAATAGCTTTCACCACCGGCCAACCTACAACCATTATCATTCCTGTTCCATGCTGTTAATTGCGCTACCCCTTGTTCAATTCCATCCAAGCGTAAAAAATCATTATCTGAGAGTTTATATACATCTCCAACATTTAAACCAATATCCCATTCTTCACCCGGATCATTAATCTGAGATAACTGATATTGAATTAATTCTTTTCCATAAATTTTCTTGGTTTCATCATAAGCTGGAAGAAGCTTCTTTCTAGTTTTTACAATTTTGGTTTCGTCATAAGCAGGCAATAGTCTTTTAGTAAGAATACGTCCTTGTAAAAAAATACTATCTGATAAAAGAAACACACCTAAAACAATAGCAACAACTGTTGTGATTTTGAAAAACTTTTTAGTGGAAGATTTCATAAGTTTTTGTTATTTAAAAAACATTTGCCCAACTGTCCGCATGCTCCCTTAACCTCCCTCCCAAACCTCATCCTCTGCGTCACCTCCAATCCAGCCATCTCAAGAATTTCGCGGAAACGCAAAATTCGAGCCTTAGGCGAAGCCCTGAAGCCCTCCGTCGGATTAAAAGGAATTAAATTGACCATAAAAAGCCGGCCAAGCGACCCAAGCAACACAGCCGCCAATTCCCGCGCATTCTCGTCCGAATCATTCACGCCATCCAAAAGCAAATATTCAATCATCACTTTCTTATTTGTATTTTGAATGTACACAGAAATCTCTTTCAAAACCTCCTTGAGCGGATATGACTTGTTCACCGGCATGATCTTGCTGCGTAATTCGTCGTTCGGCGCATGCAAACTCAAAGCGAGCTTCACCTGAAGTCCTTCGCGCGCAAATTTACGAATCCCTTCAATAATTCCACACGTAGAAACAGAAAGCGACCTTGCGCCAATTCCCATCTCGTCATTGAGCATCCGAATCGCCTCCATAACCGCATCATAATTATTAAAAGGCTCGCCCATCCCCATAAAAACAACGTTCGTAACTTTCTCGCCGGACCATTCCTTCCGAAGCATTCGCTCAAAAACCAAAACCTGCTCAACAATCTCAAACGCGCTCAAATTCCGCTTAAGACCAAGACGACCGGTCGCGCAGAACGCGCAATTCATGGCGCACCCGACCTGACACGAAACGCAAACAGTATTTCGTCCATCATTGTGCTTCATCAAAACCGCCTCAACTATAGCCCCATCATCCATCTTCAAACCGGCCTTCACCGTATCTCCATCCTTAGACTTGAAAATCTCAGCTTCAATCCCAAGGTGGCACTCACGATTCAAAATCTCCTGCAGATCTTTTGGCAAACTTTTCGCCTCATCCCAGTTCCCTATAGTCTCACGAAACAGCGCCTGCTTAACCTGTTTCAGGCGATAAGCCGGATAACTCTTCAGAATATTTTGTAATTTGTTTAAATCCATACGGCGGCATTATACCTTCTCTTGTAATGCGCGGCCAATTAACTTAGAATGCTCCTCAGATAATTATTAACCCTCATTCAAATGGCAAAAAAATCACAGGCAGCAGAGACCGTTCTTCTCCTCCTGGCACTAGTCATCCCATTGGGCGGAGCAAGCTTTTTGCTCAATCTTGTACTGACAGTTGTTTACCTTCCATCAGTTCGTGACCTCGTATCGGTTGACGCGGAGACAGCTCTAAGAATATTTTTTCCATTTGTGATGTATTTAATAGCCTTGGCATTCAGCATTGTTGTATTGACGGGCAAGCCAAAGGACAAAATGCTAACTCTCGTTGCTCTTGTATTGAATTCGATACTTGTGGTCAGCGGAATAATATACTTGGCGTCAACATATTTCATGTAAGACTTTTTAAAAACAACTTTAAACCGGCCCGCCTCTAAAAGGTAGGTCGGTTTTTTTGTCGCCCGCCCTAAAGTTCCTCCAAGGAACCTCTGAAAAACGATGGAATGCAAGGAGATGAGGAGGTTACGCAGGAGCCGTACGGACATGTACGGCGACAAGGAAGCTCCGAAATCGACACAGCATTACACGTTTTTCAGAGGTTCCTTAGATACCTCTTCGCCTCCTCAAGCTGACGGTCATATTCGTTTTTCAAATCGTCTTCATACAATTCAACGATAATATCAGGCGTAAGCCCGACATCTTGAATAGCTCTGCCATCGGGAGTAAACCACTCGGCTATCGTCAATCGAATACTCGAACCGTCCTCCAAAAATTCAACCTCTTGCACAGTCCCTTTCCCGAACGTCTGAACCCCCATTACAATCCCCCTTTCATGATCTTGGATCGCTCCGGCGACAATCTCCGACGCTGACGCGCTTCCTTCGTTAACCAAAACAACCAACGGGACGTCAAGAAGCTTCTGCCCGCCATTCGTAACTAAAACCTCGTTATTAACAGCGTCTCTTTCGTGTATTTCCACCGCCGATAAATCCGTATCAAGAAGGTAAGAAAGCATCTCAACCGCAATATCCAAATATCCGCCGCCATTATATCTTAAATCAATTATTAAGCCTTTCGGCTCATTTAAAATCAAACCGGCGATAGCATTTCCAAATTCATCCGATGTGGTGTCGGAAAACTGATTCACGCTCAAATAAACAATCCCGTCGTCCAAAACTTCCTTAGTCACACTTTCAATATCAATCTCAGCTCGTATCATCGTGACATCAAAAGGTTCATCGCCCTCTCCCCTTATAATACTCAAAGTCACGGGCGTGCCGACTTCTCCGCGAATCTTCATTACCGCCTCAAAAAAAGACAAATCCATCGCGAATTCCCCGTCGATTTGATAAATAATATCGCCGGGAAGCAAACCTGCTTTTTCAGCGGGACTATTTTTCAAAGGAGTAACAATTTTGAGAATATTCTCTTCAACAGTAAGTTCAGCGCCAATTCCCTGGAGCTGACCTTCCAAACTTTGAGAAAACTGCTCGGTTTCTTCGGGATCCATAAAAACGGTATAAGGATCATCCAACGACTCAACCATGCCTCGGACCACTCCATAGACCATCACCTGCGTATCCAAAGAAGTTTCATGCAAATAGTTTTCGCCCAAAATATCCCAAACAGCCCATAAAAGACTCAAGTCAACATCGTTCTTAACTTCAGATTCTTCAGGCGCTGCGGTAGGGGAGAACCCGGCAAACCCGGATTCATCGAGCCACCCCTGAAGGGTTGCTTGCCAACCAAGCGCGCCGCCCCCGGTTATCAGAATCAAACCGATAATAAAATTTCGAAATATTTTCATAAAAACAGGTTATTTTTCTGGATTGCGCAACAGCGCGCGCAATCTATTGCACCACCAATCTTAACATATTTGATTTACAAACAGCAAAATTTAAGAAAAAATTAAGAAAAATGTAAGAAAAATGTTAGAAAAACTTAAGAAATATTTAATAACCGTATGCTATGCTCAAAAAGCCTTTGAAAAACAATGGCGCAAATAACGGTCCATTGAAAATGAAAAACTTTGGGAAAATAATCTGGCTCACTCTGGTCGGCTTCATGGTCGCTATTTTGGTGATGCAGTATTCGACCTTGA
>JBAZPI010000012.1:0-23883 GCA_041648305.1 Candidatus Altimarinota bacterium
AAACACAGGGCACTGGACGACTCGATCGCAGCTCAGGAACTTTTCATAAGACTTATTGAAGAAATAAGAAACTTGCCGGCCCCCCTTTTCAAGGAAATACAAAGCCTGTGCAAAAAATCAAGTTGGGAATTCGCAGAAGTAATAGAAAATATAAAGGCACCGTCCACGACTCAGTCCAAAGCGCCCAAAGCACCCAAAGCGCCTAAAGCTCAAAAGAAAGCCCAGCCCAAGACCCCGGAAACCGAACTCTCGCCAACAGAAACCTCAGCCATCGAAACAATCTCAAAAGCAAAAACCTCACAACTCATAGAACTGCCTCACTACGACGAAGCCTTGATACAAGCCCTCGCGGATGAAGCGGACAAAGCGGCCGGCGCGACCGGCACCAGAACAGAAGCAAAAAGCCGAACCACGATCCTCCTCCCCCACTATCTATTCAAATCGCTCAACCACCCGAACAAAGTCGGCCTCATCGAAAACTACGTCTCGAAAAACCGCCTGGAAAACTTCAAACAAAAATCGTCATTCAAAACCCCTGAAATCACGGCCCTGATTAAAGTTCTGATCTGGCTCGAGAAGACCGGCAACGGCCTACTTACAGAGGACCTCGCCTTCTCCCAAGATGAAAGAGAAATAATCCCACACATCCAAGCAAGCCTCGGCCTCGAAGGCAGCCTCAAGCACAACAGCAACCCCAACAACGAACCCAACCCCAGCGGCAGCCTCGACCCCAGCCCCAGCCTCGACCCCAACCCCAGCCTCGAGCACAACCTCAACCTCGACCACGAACCATTTATCAAGAGAGCGATAGAAATCGAGCAAACCGAAAAAGTGATAATTTCCGAGCACGCATACCTGCCAAGACCAAACACAGAACACCTGATCATCGTGGACTGCAAAGCGTTCATCCACTCGCTCCAAAGCAGAAACGGCCAGTCAACAAGCCTAAAATCCGCCTCACGCCCAATCCAAAGCCTCATCACTCTACTCAAAGACAAAGCCAGCCAAGAAGATATAAAAATACTCACCGAAATTTCAGAGCGCCTTCAAATTCTCTTCGGAATAATAGAAACCACTCTCGAGCGCAACACGGACAGTACTTCGCCATTCCCACAGCCACTGGAAATAACGCCGATGGAAACCTCGTCAGCGAATTGGCAAAAACTCAAAGACCTCTCACATAGCCTAATTTCGACCTCGCAAAACCTCGCCAACATCGTCACGGAAGAAACAGCCCCATACCTGAAACAATGGAAAGAAGTCCTCAAAACACTCTTGAGCCTTTTTGCCGAAACAGATCTGGACCACTTCCACGTCTGGATCCAAAAAAACAGAGACGAAGAAGTTGTCACAAGAAAAATCCCAATTTCGCTCGTAGAATACTTCAAGAAAATCAAAGATTCCGCGAAACGCTTCACGATCATCGACAAAAGTCTCGATGCAGGCGACGATGGAGCGCTCCTCCGAGCCATACTCGGGATTTCGGACAAAACGCCACTCGTCAAAATCAAGCCAAACAAAAAAATTCTCGAAAACTCGCAAATAAATTTAGTGGAAGACATCTCGGGCCAGCCTCAAGAAAACCTCAGACAGACTCTGGACTTTATCCACCACTTCATAACCCGGGAAAAAGGCCGCAACATCTTCATATTCAACTCGATAATGAAGCTCGAACAAGCCCAAATGATCCTGGCGCCAAAACTCAAAAAAGAAGGCTTCACGCTTCTGGCGCAAAGAGGTTCGGGAGGCCTTGGCAAAATTCTCGAACTATATAAAGCATCCCCTGAAACAACTTCGATCCTGCTAACTCCAAATGTATGGAACGCGCTGAACCTGCCTGCTGCGAACCTGCCCGCCACCGAGTCCGCCACCGAGCCCGCCACCGATCAGGATTTTAAAAATATCGTAATTCACGCAATCCCGTTTGATCCGCCAAGCGACCAATACCTAATAGCCCTTAGCAAAAACTTTCCGGATCCATGGAACGAATTCACACTGCCTTCAGCGGTTCTCGCGCTAAAAAAAATGATAAGCAAATTTTTCTCGGCCGCCTCACGCGCTCCGGGCATTTCACGCGCTCCGGGCGCCTCACACGCTCCAGGCATTTCACACGCTCCGGGCGCTTCGAGCCACGTAATTATCCTGGACTCAAGAATAATCCAAAAATCATACTCTTCTACTTTTCAATCCGCTTTAGAAGACTTTGTAAAACCCGAGTCAGCAACACTTGCACAGCTACTGAAGTAACCCCCGAAATAACAGCCACAACATCCTCACGACTCATAGTTGCCGACACATCAACTTTCATTTTCAAAGAAGATAGATCTATCTCGACCCCTTCAACGCGAAAAATTTCAACATTTTTTTTTCCACTTCCCTTCATACACGAGCAAAATACCCGAACTTTCAGGAACTTTCCAGGAACTTCCTATTCAAATACAGTAAAAAGTCTTGTAGAATAGCTCGCGGTGAATCGCAGTGAACCTTTATATATCTAACCAAACCAAAAATGTACGTAATTCTAGCCATAATACTCGTCGTAGTAGTATTTGTTGTCTACTTATACAACAACCTGGTAACGCTTCGAAATAAGGTTAAAGAAGCATGGGCTGACATCGAGACTCAGCTCAAACGCCGATACGATCTTATCCCGAACATAGTCGAAACCGTAAAAGGCTATGCAAAACACGAAGCCGGCACTCTCACGAAAGTTACAGACCTTCGCGCAAAAGCGATGGGAGCACAATCTCTTCAAGAAAAAGCAGAAACTGAAAACATGTTAAGCGAAACTTTGAAAAGTTTGTTCGCAGTAGCTGAAAATTACCCGGATTTGAAAGCGAACCAGAACTTCCTCGACTTACAGAACACTCTTAAGGAGATTGAAGAACATCTCCAGCTTTCACGCCGCTATTACAACGGAACAGTTCGCGACTACAATACAAAACTGGAAGTAGTTCCAAACAAATTCATTGCAGGTCCAATGGGCTTCACCCCTAGCGAATTCTTCGAGACAAAAGATGAAATAGAAAAGGAAAATGTTAAGGTGAGCTTTGCAGCCGCGCCAGAGGCGCCAACTCCTACAGAAGCCGCGCCAGCGGCTACGCCATCAGCAGCAGCAGAACCTGAAGCCGCGCCAGCGGCCGAAGCCCCAGCAGAACCCGAAGCCGCCGCAGAGCCTGAAGCCCCTGCCGAGCAGCCACCGCAGGCGCCCGAGGCACCAGCCGAGCCACCTGCCGCTGAGCCTCCAGCTCCAGCCGAACCCGAAGCTCCCGCCGAGCCACCAAAACAATAACAAAATTTGCTTTGGCAAAAAAACTGACAGTAGCGGTAGTAGCGGTATTTTTTGCGCTTGCACTCGCGCTCGCACCGACCCCGGCATCAACACTCACATCGCAAGCATCCGCCGAATACTATCCCCCGGAAAACTGGGAGATTACTGACTTTCATACATCGATTTTTATAAATGACGACGCGACACTACGCGTAACCGAGACCATCCAAGCGGACTTCACAAACGAGCGCCACCACGGAATAATAAGATCAATCCCCTACAAATACCAAGCGCGATTCGGCACAACAAAAAGCATAAAACTTCGCCTAATTGAAGCAGTCGACAGCTCAAACGAACCATGGAAAACTAGCGTTTCAAAAGAAGACGGTTACTACAACATGCGAATAGAAACCCAAGACGGCAGCTACTTAACCGGCCCCGCAACATTCCACATTACATACGAAGTAGAACGAGCAATGAACTTCTTCACGGAAGAGGACAACAACGGAGCCCCGGAATTCTTCCCACACGACGAATTGTACTGGAACATAACCGGCGTTGAATGGGTCGTCCCGATCCGCCAAGCTTCAGCCGAAATTCACTACCCAATCCCGGTAGAAAAACAGAATTTGAAATACCTCTGCTACACCGGCCCGTTCGGCTCAATCGACCAAAACTGCAAAATCTCGGTCATGAACGACACAACAGTCGAATTCAAAACAACAAATCCACTCGCGACATACGAAGGCCTGACCGCCGTCCTCGCTCTCCCGCCAGGCACGATAACGCCTCCAAGCGCGATCACACGCCTCGCCTGGTTTTTCTCGGACAATTGGCCGCTGTTCACCCCGATTTTCGTACTGTTTGCGATGTTCCTGCTTTGGTTCTTTAAAGGACGCGACCCGGACATCGGCCGCGACACAGTCATCCCCCACTACAAACCGCCTCGCGGTCTTAAACCAACCGAGTGCGGCATAATCATAGACGAACGCCTCCACCCGCGTGACATAACCTCTACGATCATCGACCTCGCGGTCAGAGGATACATCAAAATTGAGGAAACCGAAAAAAAAGGCTTGCTTCACACGAAAACCGATCACAAACTGACTCTGCTTAAAAACTTCGAAACTCTTGAAAATGCGCCGGAACTTCTGGATTTCGAACAAAAAGTTTTGAAGGGACTTTTCACAAAAACGAAACAATCCGTCCTTATATCAGACCTCAAAAACTCATTCTACACTCACGTCCCAGGCATCAAAAAATCAGTAATGGACAAACTCGTAAAAGACGCCTACTTCCCATCAAGTCCGGCAAAAACAAGAGGCAGATACATGGGCTTCGGCATAGCGATTCTCGTCATAACAATGTATCTCGGAGAATTGTTGTTCGCAGAATACGGCCCGCTGATGATTTTTTCACTCTTGGCTTCCGCAGGAATAGTCATCGCCTTCGGCTACTTCATGCCGCGCAAAACTCACAAGGGCCGCGAAACATATTACGAACTCAAAGGCCTTTACGAATACATAAACACGGCCGAGAAAGACCGCATGGTATTCCAAGAAAAAGCGAATATTTTCTTCGAGAAACTACTCCCGTACGCGGCAGCCTTCGGCCTGACAAAAAAGTGGACAAAGGCATTCGACGGACTTCTCAAAGAACCCCCGCGATGGTACTGCCCCATGCACGGACACGTATTCACATATCTTTATTTTTCAGATCAGCTCGATTCGATGACCGCATCCGCGGCAAGCAATATGGCGAGCCGCCCCGGCGGCGCCGGAGGTAGCGGATTTGGCGGCGGCGGATTCTCCGGCGGTGGCTTCGGGGGCGGCGGCGGAAGAGGGATCTAGCAGCGACGTGCGCCAAACGTCGCGGCGATTAGCAAGTTAAAGGTGGGTTAATGAATAAATTCAAGAAGGTGGGGAAGGTAAATTTGGCTTGCCTTAGGTTATATTTCAATACGAACTCGCTCACATAATTAAATAAATATTTTTTTGATACTCCGTGATGAATACCATAAAGAATTTTCTTTTGATTTCCCCAAAAACCTTCTTGTGTGTTTTCATGTATTCCATCTCCTTTCGAATACTCTTCCTCAGAATGATTTAGGGTGAAATGAGTGTATCCCGAACAGCACAGGCTTCCGTATGCGCTTGCTGTATCGGTCATCACGTACGAATGCTTCTGAACATGTCTTTTGATGTTTCCCTTCAAGGTTTTCTCTGTACGATCCTGTATGGGGATGACTATTGCGTGTTGTCCGCGTTGAAGTATTCCTTGAAACATTTGGCTGTTTTTCCCTTTTCCATAATAGGCTTCATCGGTTTCAACAACTCCTCTCATCATTAGTTCATAATATGGCTTTATCAACTCTCTGCATTGACCCCTCAACAATGTTAATATCGTCCATGCTTTCTTTTGCCGTATCCCAAGCCTTTTACCAAGTTCGACGGATGTTATCCCTTTTGTCTGTGAAAGTTCGTACAGGGCTATGAAAAAGTGCCCGATGTCTATCCTGCGTTTGTGCAGAACTGTTCCGGAAGTATCGCTGAAAATATGTCCGCAGATACACCGGTACTTCTGGAATCCCAATCCGTTCTTGCTGTGTTTTTCAACAGATTCATATGCCCCGCATCTGGGGCACAGTATTCCGTTCTGCCATCGGATCCTCTGGAAGATTTTAATCGCTGTTTCTTTTGTCTGGATTAGTTTCATCAGTTCAAATATAGTCATGAGGGGAGGGGTTAATTGATATTTGCTTAATACCAATTTACCTTCCCCACCTTTAATAGACTAATCGCCAACGTCGCCCACCAGACTTCCCCAGCCCCAAAACGGATTGAAAAAACCGTCTTTTTGCTGTACAATCACAAGATGGCAGAAAACAATGAACAAATCCCGGCGTCCCCGATCCCAGCATCCCCGAAATATCGGGACAGAGAAGACGCAACTGCGCACGCACGCAGAGAGCTTGAAAGCGTTAGTTCTAACATAGGAAAAATCAGCGACGATCACTCGGAGCTTTCAATTGCGAATTTTGACACCTTAATCACCAACAATAAAAAGATCGTGATATTGGATGTGAATGCAGAATGGTGCAAACCATGTATTGCGTTTGCAAAGGTTTTAAATGAATTGACTGCGCTTTTTCCCGACGATATAGAAGTTGTTAAACTCACTACGGACAAAAATCCTGAAGCAGAAGATCTAACGATTAAATTAGAGGGAAAAGGTTATTCACCAGGAACACACGCCTTACCAACCGTCGTTTGCTTCAAAGACGGTAAACTGCAAAAAGAAATAAATGGAACACCGCAGATGATTGATTTTTTAACACTCCTCAAATCCCAAGGATTAAAAATGCCTCCGCAAAAACGTAAGGCAGCCCTCTTAATTACAGCAAAATATTATCCAAACAATATATTTGAGCAAATACAAGAAATTGAACCGGAATACCAACGCGAGTGCTTGCTTGTTGTAGCAGAAAAATATTCACTCTATACCCTCTCTATCCTTTCAGATAATTACGATAAATATAAAAACCTGCCATTCCTTAAAGAAATTATCCGAAAAGCCGTGGAAACCGCCATTAAAACAGAGAGGGGGGGAGAAGAAGTGTTAAGAAACTACACCCATCTTTTTGCAGGAGAAGAATATGCAATGGATGTTTTATCATCTATTGCTAATGAATCGCCCGCTATTTTCGTAGAATTATACTACTCTACGATAAAGAAAAATCTCCCATCCAATAAAATTCCTGCCGCAAACGATCTGTTTGAAAAATGCGTATTTAATCTTGTAGATAACAATCGAGAAGCATTTATGAGAAACGCCCACACTATCATTGACCATCAGTTTAGTAACGGCGGGCAGGGATATGGCATCACTTTGTTAGATGACCTTATAGACCGGGACCCTGCGGATGGCTTAATAGCCCCAGAACAGTACGAACATTTGGAAGACGCGGAAAAGCGGTTGAAAAACGCGCTTGAAAGAACTTTGGTAACAAAGCCGGATATGATTTTCGAGTATCAGTACGCTATTTTTGATGATGTTCATATCATCAAAGACCCCAAATATGAAGAACGAATTATCAAAGCCGCCACGCGAAAAGTACCAAGCGTAGCGTTAGAAAAATGCTACTATTTTGATGAGAAACCATATTATCTACCTGTTGTGAAGATTGCAGTAGAAGAACTTGAAAAACAGGCGCCACAGGCTTTGTTTGATCACATGGATGTTCTCACGATGAATGTTCTCACGAAAGTATTGGGTGAAAAACGTCTACAGCGTCTTCTCAGTACGCAATGCAAAGCTTTCCCGGATTTATGCCTACGAGAAGAACCTTATATTTCCGATTTACCGTACGGGGACAAACTTCTTGAAGATGCCAAAAAAAGTCCGAAAAGGAGTCCGAAGTGACCACTCCTAAAATCGCAGCATTACGCGTTTTTCAGAGGTTTCCTAAATCCCCTCCTTCAGTACCTCTATCTGATCCCGTAACATAGCCGCCTTCTCAAACTCAAGATTTTGCGAAGCCAAATCCATTTGCGATTCAAGCGAACGCACCAATCGCACCAGTTCGTCGTGTGGAATCTTCTTTGCATTAATCTTTCTGCGACTATCCTTAGCTCCAGCTCGAGCACCTGCCAACATCGCAATATCTTTCACAGCCTTTTTGATCGTCTCAGGAGTAATTCCATGCTTTTTGTTGTACACAGCCTGCTTTTTGCGTCTTCGCGCAGTCTCGTCAAGCGCGCCCTTCATCGCCTTTGTAATCCTATCAGCATACATAATCACAAACGCATTCACATTTCGCGAGCATCGCCCAGTCGTTTGTATCAACGCGCTCTCGCTTCGCAAGAACCCCTCTTTATCGGCATCCAAAATCGCCACAAGCGAAACTTCGGGCAGATCCAGCCCTTCACGTAGCAAATTTATACCAACCAAAACATCAAACTTCCCCAAACGCAAATCGCGCAAAATCTCAATTCGCTCAACAGTCTCGATATCTGAATGCAAATAACGCACCGCTATCCCTGCATCATCCAAAAACTCGCTCAAATCCTCCGCGGACCTCTTCGTCAAAGTCGTAATCAGAACCCTCTCTTTCACCTTCACACGCTTACCGATCTCTTTAAGCAGATCCTCAATCTGCCCTTTCGAAGGTCGTACCGAAATCTCAGGATCCAGTAGCCCAGTCGGACGCACAACAAGCTCGATCACATTGCTCCCGACCCCACGCGCACCACCAACTTTGCCCATTTCATACTTCCCTGGCGTCGCCGAAACATAAACATTTCGCTTCATAAACTTCTCGAACTCCGTAAACTTCAGCGGCCTGTTATCGAACGCCGAAGGCAAACGAAATCCATGCTCAACAAGCACTTGCTTCCTCGACAAATTCCCCTCGTACATCGCGCCGATCTGCGGCACCGTCATGTGCGATTCATCGATAAACAAAACGAAATCTTCAGGCAAATAATCCATTAATGTCGTCGGCGTCGCGTCAACCGCCGCCGGCCGGCTGCCGTCGCCATGCAAGTAACGAACATAATTCTCAATCCCGCTGCAATATCCGGTCTCAAGCAAAATCTCAATATCGTATTCCGTACGCGTTTTGATCCTCTCCGCCTCAAGCGGCCTCCCCATTTTAAGAAGCTGGTCATAGCGCTCTTTCAAATCTTTCTCTATCCAACCGACTGCATTTTTGATCTTCGTTTCGGTCGTCACATTGTGTTTTGAAGGGAAAATCGTCACTTCAAGCATCTCGTGAATAACCTCGCCCGTAAACGAATCAGCCTCAACAATCTTGTCTATATCATCGCCGAAAAATTCAATTCTATAAACATTGTCCCCGTCCGGCGGAAAAACCTCGACAGTATCCCCCAAAACATGAAACATTCCCTGCTTAAATTCCATTGAAGACCTCGTGTACTGCATGTCCGCCAGATGTCGCAAAAACACATCCCTCTGAATCACGTCGCCGACATGCACGGTCTGCGCCAAGCTCTCGTAATCCTCCACCGACCCAAGCCCATAAATGCACGACACAGTCGCCACAACCAGAACATCCCTGCGTGTTAGAAGGTTCGTCGTCGCCTTGTGTCGGAATTTCTCAATTTCCTCGTTTATCGACGCATCTTTCTCGATATACGTATCTGTCGCCGGCATATACGCCTCCGGCTGGTAATAATCGTAATACGACACGAAATATGAAACCGCACTCTCAGGAAAAAACTCCTGGAACTCAGAGCACAATTGCGCCGCCAAAGTTTTATTATGAGAAAGAATAAGCGCCGGCCTCTGGAGCTGCCTTATCACGTCAGCAACCACGAAGGTTTTTCCAGATCCAGTGACTCCATGAACAATCTGATGTTTTTTGCCCTTGGCAAAACCCTTCATCAACGCATCAATCGCATAAGGCTGATCGCCCTTTGGCTTGAAATCGGTTTTGAGGATGAATTTTTGAGCATGCTGGCCTTGCTGGACCTGTCGGTTCCCACGTTGACCTCGCTGAACCTTGTTTTTTTGGTCCTTGTTTGGCATTGCAAGAAGTTTAGCAGAAGTAGAGCTAAGACTCAATCACTCATCCCGGGATACGTTTTTTGAACCTGGAGATTTTCTATCCCGGGATTATTTCCCGGGATGCGCTTTCCCAACCTGGAAAATCCCGATCCCGGGATAGCCCAAAGGATCAATAACTTCACGTCCGGTCATCACTTGCTCGTCAACTAATGTCCGGTCATGCCCTTCCCCTCTCAACCACCCCCTCAACCACCAATCTAATCACATCAACGGGCTTCAACCCAATAGCCGCCGCAGAAGCATACAACCCAGCCCCGTCTTGCAAACTTGGAAGAGCATTAACCTCCAAGAAATAGATATTTCCATCTTTATCAACGCGATAATCCAATCTCGCCAAATCCCTAATTCCCAACGAAGTGACTATCTTCTTGGTCGCCTCTAGTATTTTTGACTGTGCATCGGAAGAAACTTTTGGAGGAATAACAACACCTACATCATCATCACCACCATGCTTCAAATCATAGCTGTATATGCTCGCCATACCGCCACCAGCCTCGCCGCCACCGACCGCCGCGCCCGCCTCGCCGCCGTCCGAGTCGCCCGCCGCACCACCGAAGTCGTACCCGGCAAGCGGAAGCACCCCCAAATGAACAGGAGCCTTCTGTAAAAAAGGTGAAGTCACATCAATCCCTTCGATAAACTCTTCGACCAAAACATCCCCGTAAGCATCATGCGCCTCCTTGAGCCTCGAATCAAAATCCTCCCTGCTCCTTACTATTGAATTTTGCGTGATCCCCATAGAACTCCCGCCAGAATTTGGCTTTATCATCAGGGGAAATTTCAAAGGACCCGCACCACCAGCACCACCCCCAGCGCCACCCCCGATATCACACGCCCGCCCCTTCTTCGCAAAAACCCAGCGCGGAGTAGGAATATCGCAATAAGTAGATACAAAAGCCTTCATCGCCTGCTTATCCAAACACAACGAACAAATTTCAGCGCCTGAACCCGTAAAAGGAATCCCCAAATAGTCGAAGATGAGAGGAAAATACGCCTCACGCAATTTGCCGTGCTTGGTTATTCCCTCCGCAGTATTAAAAATCAAATCCGGAGAAAAAGAAACCAATTTATCAACAACCTCCCCAAGATCACCGGAAACATTCAAAGGTAGCACCTCGTACCCAAGCTCCTGCAAAAACCCGCTTATATAATCCACAGTCGACGACAAATCGTACTCAGCCTGAGATTCGTCCTCGGAGGTCTTCAAATTATGTGCGAAAACAACCTTTAATTTTTTGCTCATGCTATTTACGTTTCATGCTTTACGTTTTATGCTCCTTTCCTTTGAAGTCACAGAAAGAAGAATAATCAACCTTCCATGCACGACTCTCAGGTACCGGAATCTTCCCATACCCGAACGGAGTATCAATTACAAACCTGGCAGTCGCGGCCATGCCGGAAAGACGAGGTCGCAACCTCCCCCAAATCGCAAGAGCTTTTTTGAATGGAATCGTAAAATGCTGAGCCCAATACACCGGATCGTTTTGGAACAAATAGTACGGCCTTATTCCATTCTTCGTAAGCTTCACGAAAAGCTCAAAAAGTGTATCTTCAGAGTCATTTACTCCCTTCAAAAACACCGATTGGCTCGAAACAACCGCGTAAGATTTCTTCATGAAATTATCAAGAACTTTCGTAGCCTCAGGCGTCAACTCAGCCGGATGATTAACATGCACCATCAAGTACGGATGCCTTACCTTAGCCAAAAGTTCATAGTGCCAATCTTGAACCCCGGAAGGATTCACAATCGGAAGACGAGTTCCAAGACGGATAATATCCAAATCGCCGGTCTGCTGCAAAGCAACAAGACCTTCCATTATTTTTGTGAGATATGGTCTTGGCGCAGTCAATGGATCGCCTCCGGACAAAATCACTTCGTTGATTTCACGATGATCTCGCAAAAACTTAAAAACTTTTTTGATATCCTCGTCGCTCAAAAACGGACTTCGAGCAAGAGCAGAACATGTTTGTGCCTTAAAATTCGGCGGAATGCCAATCTCGCGTCCACGAGTGCAGAACCTGCAGTACGTAGCGCAAAATCTGGTCACAGTCCAAAGAACACGGCCATAAGTCTTCACCGTTCCGTCTTTCTTGAAACTTCCGCGATATTTGTACACAACCCCAGGCGCGACTTCATGCTCGTCCTCAGCAAGCGGATCAACATCTCCGTCAACATAATGCTCCTTTTCTTTATCAATCTGCGCAACAAACTGCTTGCCAATGGGTCCATCGGCCCCGCCGGTCTGAGCAATAAGCCCAATCATGTAAGGAGAGATAACTTCAGGAATTCCGCCATGCGGCAGCATTGCCTTAAGTCCGCGCGGAACAATTCTTTGCATACACACCGACCCGGCGCACGAGCTCACACACGTTGCGCAAGTCGACGGAGCGCAAGCAGCTAACCCCATCGAAGGTGGAGGCTCGGTCACAGTCAACGAAATTGTTTTAGTTATGGTTTTCATTTTTGTACCTTTTTAATGTTATATTAATTAATTTCTTTAATAAGCTTGGATAGTCCACCCCAACAGCCCTGGCAGCAATCGGAAAATACGAACTTAGAGAAATTTCCGGAGGCTGACATCCGGGAGGAGAATTCACTTCAAGAACAAAAGGATTTCCTTCTTCATCGCACCTAATATCAACTCTGCACCAATCAAAAACTCCCAAAGCATCCCAAGTTTTGCGGCAAATATCTTCCAATTTTTTCTTGAACCCGCCATCGATTTTCGCAGGACAAGTCAAATATTTATTAATGTCGATCTCTTCCTCAATAATCCACTTCACTTCAAGCGAGTCGATGGGATTTAAGTTCTTCGGAAGCATTGAATGCGAGGATTCAATTATAGGCAGAACTACCGGCGGATTGCCGATCATTGAACACGAAAACTCGCGACCTCTCAAAAACGGCTCAATCATCGCAGCCCCGCCGGCCCCGCCAAAATGATCAAAAATCCACCCAAGTTGTGCCCGGAGTTCCTCATCATTCTTCACAACACTTGCGTCTGTAATTCCGGCCGACGATCCCTGCGAAACCGGCTTCACAATCAAAGGAAACTTAAATTCGTCGCGCAATTTCCCGCCAACGCCCGCGAAAACCTGATGCGGCAAAACAGGAACACTATGAAGAGACAAAATTTCCTTCGTCCTAACTTTGTTTAAGATAATCGCCTGCGTCAAAGGCGAAGATCCGGTATACGGGATCCCCAGCATCTCCATCATCGCGGGAAGCTGACATTCGCGATCGCGCCCATTTAAACCTTCGGAAAAATTCCAAACAACATCGATCTTTTTTCTATTTTTATAAAGCTTTAAATAAGCCTTCTCGTTAGCCTCAATAGGAATCACCTTGCATCCGCAACTTTTCAAGTTTTTAATCATCGCCTTGATCGAAGGCGGATCATCAAAATCAGTCTCCAAATAGGTCGTGGGATCATCAGGGTTTGGATATCGATGCCTAACATTATATAAAAATGCGACAGTCAGTCCTTTTAAGCTTAAGTTCCCCCCAGGAGGGTCGTCTCCCTCCTCTGTTTTTTTCATGCTATTAGAATGATATTGAATAACAGGAAAAATTATATTCGCATTTACCACACATGCAATAGATTTTTTGGACTTTTTTAAGGGGGAAAAGGGAAATGTGCTACTATGCGCTTGCATACGCGACCGGTCACTAAGCGTCCGGTCATCACTTACCCGTCAACTGATGTCCGGTCACCACCTATCCCCACTACAATTTGCAATTTCTACCGCACACCAGGCAGGTCGCATGATCATGAAAGATTTTCACAAACCGGTAAAATCCGATTTTAAAGGCTACAAAGACGTCGTTACAAAATTCGACAGAGCCTCGGAAGCATTCATAAAGAAGCAAATCGCCAAAACCTTCCCGGATCACAACGTCCTAGGCGAAGAAACCGGCACAACGTGCGGCAAAGCGCACGGCGCCAGCGGCAAAACCTCGCGCTCGACACCGCACTCGGCCCAGCCTCACCACGAGTCGCGCTACACCTGGATCATCGACCCAATCGACGGAACGAAAAATTTCTCACGCCGCTTTCACCTTTTTTCAATCTCAATTGCACTGTACAAAGATTTCAACACGCCAAAAGAAAAGCCAGTTCTCGGCGTTGTCTACGCACCATATTTGAAAGAAACTTTTTGGGCGGAAAAAGGCAAGGGCGCATATAGACAAGCGGGCCCGCAAGCGCCAAAATCGCTACAGAAACCGCACAAAATCAAAGTTTCAAAAACTTCAGACTTAGCCATTGGCTCATTCGTAACCGGCTTTCACCCGGATAATATCGACTTGAATATGCCAATTTTCCGCCACATAACACATAAGTCATACGGCGCTCGCCGTTTGGGCTCAGCCGCACTTGATCTTTGCTTTGTAGCCGCCGGCCAAATCGACGGCTCTTGGGAATTCGGTCTCAAAATTTGGGATATCGCAGCCGGACGCATAATCCTCGAAGAGGCCGGCGGCTGCGTCACCAACATTGACGGAACCGCCTTCAACCACAAAAAGCGCTCCATTCTCGCAACAAACAAGCTTCTACATAAAAAAATGGTGAAAGAAATCCGATTTGCAGGTCGCGCCTAATTCAAATAAGGCGCCGTTCCAAACCTATCCAAATCAACATCGACAAACTTCACGTCACCCAAACGCGGAAACCTAGCCGCGACATCTTCCATAACGGCCACTACGGCGGTGCGAGCACGCTTGGAAACAGTAACAACATACCCCTCTGTCCCATTTTTATCTACAGGGACCCTCGCCCCTGGAAGCGAAAAATCATGACAATCAACACCGGTAAATTCCTTAGGATCAAGCACTAAAAGTGGGTTCACAGTATTCCTCTGATCTAGACTATACGTCCCTTTACAAAAGAATTCTTGTCCAGGAGAACTCCCATCAACAACATCGCGAAACTCATGACTAGCAGGATCCACTTCCCACCCCTCCCTTTCAACATCTTCAAAACCCATAAACATTATTAATAATTTGGAACAGATACTACCGCCTCACACGTTCCACGTCAAATACAACTTCGCATTGCTTCAAACTAACCTTCTTTAGTAGTATATGCGCGCCCTTTGCACGTCCGCACATTTTTTGGCCCCATAGCTCAATGGATAGAGTACAGGCTTGCGGAGCCTATGATGCAGGTTCGATTCCTGCTGGGGTCACCATAGCGACAGGAAGCGAAGCGCTCCAAGTCGCAATTCTATATCCTCCCTCACGCCACAAACAACACAATCCTCCCCTTTTTCTTCATGGCATCGTAGTATTTTTCGTCGGCAGTTATGAAAACACAGTCCATATCTCGTGCTAAAGCGTGGTAAGAAGCGTCATAATAGGAAACGGTGTTGTTTTCGCAGCTATCCTTAGTCGCCTCACTCACAAACTTATCGTCAGGATCAATTAAACTAATCTGAAATTCCTTAAATCTTTCATACACACTCTGAACTTTCTCAAAATCCTTAAAAGTTTTAGACAAAACATTCAAAAGCTCGTAAACAAGTAAAGGAGTCGCGAGAACAGTTACCTCACCTTTCATCTTCATTTCCATAAGAGAATAGACCTCTTCTTTCCCCTTCTCTTCTAAAAAAATCTTGGACAAAACAGAAGCGTCCACAACAACTCGCTGGTAACGATAATCAAGAGCCTTGAATTTCATTTTATTTTTTGCCATGACGAATTTCCCTTAATATTTCCAAAGAACTTCTGTAATCTCTGCGAGATTTCTGCATCTCTGAACAAAGCTCCCTAAAACCCCTCATAAACTCCTCGACATCCCGCACGTCATCCCCCAATTCCTTCTCAACAGCCTCTACAACAAACTTGCTCATGTTCTGATTCCCAATTTTCTCGCGAAGCCTCTCTACGACCTTCTCAGGAAACGAAAACGTCACTCTTTGATAATTAATTTGAGCAGTCCTGGCCATCCTTGCGTTGGTTATGCGCTGAGCGCGCCTCGCGACCCAAAGCGCTAATTAAATAACTTACATAACTATAATACATAAGTTATTACGCAAAAGCAAGGGGAAAATTTGAAGCACACTTTTTGCAATTTTCCGGGTTAAAAATCCCGCGCGCGCAGAGATTACAGGTTAGTGGAAAACGACGATTTCGGACTTTGCAAAACTCCAGGTTAAGTTCTTTGCGCGCACAAAGAATTTACATCTACTAAACACCCCATGCCTCCGAAGCCCACTCTACCGCTTCGCAATCAACAAAAGTGTTCTCGAAAGCCATTCGTAAAATTCCTCAACAGTTCTCACATCAACAGCTTCATTAGGAGAATGCGGCTTTTGAATAGTTGGTCCGAAAGACGCAGCCTCAACATTGGTTCCGAGTCTATTCCTCAATTTATCAACAATCACGCCAACTTCAAGCCCGGCATGAATACCGGTAACCCCCGCTTCATTCCTGCCTTCGTAAGCTTTAAGAATATCACCCACCAATCGAGAATCAGGATCCCCGGCCCAACTCGGAACAGTAAATACTCTCTTTGCCTGAAATTCGTTTGCCTTAAGCACCCTCTCGATCTCACACGTAAGACTTTCCATTTCAGCCTCGACATCACTCCTGGTAGAAAAAGTCATATCGACCTTATTAGCGCTTGTAGCAACTGTTCCGACATTTGAAGACGTTTCAACCATCCCGGGAACAACCCTGCTCATTTCATGCACACCATTTGGGACTTTACTGAGTACCGCAAGTGTTCTTTTTCTAATCTCGGAAATTATCGCCCCTCTTTGGACTTCACCAGCCGTCTTCTCAATCAATGACACTTTAATCTGTTTTTCATGGTCAAGACTTTTATTCAACTCACCCTGCAACTCCGTAACAGAAGCAATCAAAGGCAACATACAACATCCATCAGGAATAAAAATAACCGCTCTTGCATCCGCGGGAATAGCAGTCGGCCCCTTCCCTCCATCAATCGAGATAAGCTTCACCTCCTCCGGGAACTCTCGCAAAAAATCAGCCAAAACACGAATTGCATTTCCCCTGTTTTCATGGATTTCGGTACCCGAATGTCCTCCCAGCATCCCGGAAATACTCAATTCATAATACGTTCCTCCACTCATTTCCTCCGGACTGACCCTCTGCAGTTCCTTCGAACCAGCCAAAACCTGCGCGCCAGCGCTGCGTACAAAAACCTTGCCCACATCCTCACTATCCAAATTAATCAATGTATTACTCTCCATTTCAAGACCATCAACATCAAGAGCAAAAGCGCCAACCAGCCCGGTTTCCTCTTCAGTAGTCACCAAAATCTCCAAAGGTGGACGCACAACATCCGGATCCGTCGCAATCGCCATGGCAGCCGCCAATCCTATCCCGTTGTCAGCGCCCAAAGTAGTTCCCTTCGTCTTAAGCCATTCCCCATCCCTCGCCAACCCTATAGGATCATTTGCAAAATCATGAGCGACATCAGTATCCTTAATGCACACCATATCAATATGCCCCTGCAGACAAACCGGATCGCTGTCTTCATAACCCGCAGATGAGGGAACTTCCACACAAAGATTTCCCTTCGCATCCTGCTTCCATCCAAATCCATGTTCTTCAGCCCACCCTGAAACAAATTTCAAAGCTTCCGCCTCATTCCCAGACCCTCGAGGAATCTGCCTAAGAAGATTAAAATTCCTCCAAAGCTCTTTCGGCTCCAAGCCCTGCAGAGCCTCAGGCATATCTGTACTTAAAATTCTCACTCCTTCCATAATGAATTGGTTAAATGGTTAAATTTTAAACAAAGGAGATCTTTATATCACACACCAAAAAAACTTTCAAGCAAACTCTTTTAACGTGAATTGCGAAATCAAACAGATCAAGAACTAAGAACACGCTAGACATATAACATGTCTATGTTTTGTTTTCCCGGAATGGAAATTCTTCAACCTGTAAAAAAAGTCATTCCGGGAAGATATAAAACAACTATTACATCTGGCAACCACATACAACCAGACGACAGATTAGAATTTCGCAATTCACGTCTTTTGCAATTTTCCAGGTTAAGTTCTTTGCACGTGCAATAAACCACAGGTTAAACCCTCACCATCTCCACCACGCTCTCCATGTGCGGCGTTTGCGGGAACAAATCAAACATCGCCGCGCTTCGCACGCTATAGCCGTGCCCGACAAATTTCGGCAAATCGCTCTTCAGCTGCGACACATTACACGAAATATAAATAATCACGCGTGGCTCCAGCTCTCGAAGCCGCAAAATCGTATTGGGGTGCATTCCGCTTCGCGGCGGATCTGTAATCACATACAAATCATCGCCCTTCACGCCCAGCTCTAAACTTTTTAGCCTCTTCGCATCCATCACGATCGCTTCAGCGTTCTCAATGCCATTTCGAGCCAAATTCGCCCGCGCCAACTCTATCGCCGGCGCAAAACTCTCGACAATTTTCACCTTCCTGAACAAATCCGCATTATTGATCCCAAAAGTCCCAACCCCGCCATACAAATCAAGAAGCGTCGCCCACTCAGACTTATCATCATACGCCGATAGCAACCCACGAACATACGAGTGCAATTTTTCAGCCATCGCAGAATTATTTTGCCAAAAGCCCTGCACGGAAAATTCAAATTCGCGGCCAAGCAAGCCAGCCTTTAAATTTTCGCCGCCCTTCACGACAAAAAAGTCATCCGTCACCGAAACATCGGAATCGTGCGCGACATACCCGACCAAAATATTCCGCGCGCTACTCTCCCGCGCGAACGCCTCGATAAGCTTCGTAGCAGCATCGAGCCTCGTCGAATCGCCATTCAAAATGAAGGTAATCGACGAATCCTCCCCAGACTCCCCAGCCTGCCCCACCCCGGCGGTGGCCTGCCCCGCCCCGGCGCCGGGAGTCCTGATCACCGCATAGCGAAAAGTTCCGCATTTTTTCACAACGTCGAATGAGTCAAAATCGCCTTCCCCCTGAATCGCCCCAGCATCAGCCGCAGCCCCAACTCTCCCCCCAAAGAAAAACCCTCGCACCTCCTTTATCAGCCCATTAAGCCTCTTCTCGGAAATGCAACACTCCTCAACATCAACACTCTTTTTCCATTCCCCCTTCAACCGAAAACCAATCCCGCTACGGTTTCCGCTGCGATGAAAAATCATATCCATTCGATTTCGATACCCAAAAGACTCGCCAAAAAAAGCCTGCACCTCCGCCGCCAAACCGGCACCAGTAACCCCAATCGCATCCGCCAAAACTTTCCTCTTATTTTCAACTTGAACAGCATAATCAATGTGCTGCGCACTACATCCCCCGCATCTGCCGAAATATGGACATTTAGGATCCGTCATACCTCACACTTTAAAGCCGTCTCAAAGATCTGGCAAATTCAAAGCCGCTACACGCCATTCCCAGTCTAACAATTTCGTAGTACAATCAAGATTGTGAAAAGAAAATTTTGGACATTTGGAAGTTGTTTTGCGATTCTTATAATGGCCGCATTTGGAGTTTTGATTTTTAATGGCAAGCTGACAGACAATCACACGAAATTTTTAATAATTGTGCCGGTAGATCAGAAAAAATTGGCAAGTATAATTGATAATGAAAATGAAGAAAATAATGGAGAAAATAGCGATTTTTACGGATCGGTTTTGTCGCTAAAAACCGGCACGAGGACTGTCTATAAAAAATTCTTCGAATATTTAAATAAAATCAATAATTCAATCAAAGAAACTATGACCGACGGTAATCCCGACACCAATCCCGACACCAATCCTGAACCCACCGAAATTCGGGATACTTTTTATGATGTGCCTTTTACCACACAGTCGCCTCTTGGCGCATGGGGAGATCCAAGGCAGCAAGACGGATGCGAAGAAGCCGTTTCTTTAATGGCAATAAAATGGGTTTGGGGAGAAAATTTAGCTCTCGAAGAAGCAGAGAAAGAGATACTTTCAATTTCCGAATACGAAAAATCTGTGTATGGAATTTATCGCGACACCGGCGCGGAAGACACTATGAATTGGATTATAAAAGATTATTTCCAATATCAGAATGTTGAGCTTCAGCGTAACATTACCGTTGATGACGTAAAACTTGAGCTTTCGAAAGGAAATCTGGTGATTTTGCCTGTTAACGGACGGGTTTTGGAAAATCAATATTTTTTAAAGCCGGCTCCTCTATATCACATGATTCTCGTGGTTGGATATAATATTCAGAACCAAGCGTTTCAAGCACATGATCCCGGAACACAATATGGGAAAAATTTTGTGTATTCAGAATCAAATTTGGAAAAGGCTTTGCAGGATTATTACAGCGGTTATCATGAATCCATTACCAACACTGAGCAAAACATGATTATTGTGAAGCCGTATGATAATCACGAGTAATCCGATTTTGCCACGCCTATCTTACTAAAAAGACCCCAGTTCTTACGAAATAAGCCACTTTTTAGTCCAAATGGTTCGTATAAAAATCTCTGCCCGGGCAGACTTTTGAGCTAATCTTTTGGCTCGAGGAAGCCATTTGGCCCTCGGAAATAACATGATTTAGGACTATTATACGAACTTAAGAATATATGGAAAGCTCAATAGAATTTACAGATTTGTAAAAACTGGGGTCTTTTTAGTATTTTAAACTCACAACAGCCTCTCCCCTATCTTTCGCCTTAAAGATATAGCTTCCCGCAACTAAAACATTCGCACCAGCCTCACGCGCCACTTTCGCAGTCTCAGCATTTATCCCCCCATCAACTTCAATTTCATAATTCAAGGCGCCTCGGCCAGCTAACACGGCGCCTCGCCCAGCACCCTGCCCTGCCCCTCGCTGTGAAGCATCCAATTTTTCACGAAGCCACTTCACCTTCGGCATCATATCTTCCATAAATTTCTGACCGCCGAATCCGGGCTCAACAGTCATCACCAAAACCATATCCGCAAGCGGCAGTGCTCCCTCATACTGTTCTAGAGGCGTCCCCGGCTTCACCGAAAATCCGGCTCGAATACCGCGCGATTTTATCAACTTCAAACACTGCGTCAACGCCTCGACCGATCCCAAGCCCCCCCCACCGCCACCCTCGCTCGCACCACACGCCTCCGCGTGCACAACAATATAATCCTGGCTGATCTCGCGCCCCCTACCGCCAGCCAACGCATCCGCAAAACTTCCGACATACTTCTCCGGATTTTCGATCATCAAATGCACATCCAAAGGCACGGTCACAACTCGCGACCCTGCCAGCGACTCCACAACCGGCACTCCAATCGTAATATTCGGAACAAAATGCCCATCCATTACGTCGACATGAATCATCTCCGCTCCAGCCTCGACAACACTCGCAACCTCCTCCTGCAATCTGGAGAAATCCGCTGACAATATTGATGGTGCAATTTTGATGTCCATAATTATTGGGTTAGTCGACTACCCTTCAATTTTCTTCACCCTCCTCACGTGCCTCTCCTCACCCTCCTCGAACTTCGCGCCCAAGAACGCGTCCACAATCGCCCGCACCTTGGCCAACTTCGTCGTCCTCCCGCCAAGCGTCAAAACATTTGCATTATTGTGCCTTCGGCTCATCTCAGCCATATTCTCATCGGTCGCAACAGTCGCACGAATCCCCTTAAGCTTGTTCGCAACCATCTGCATCCCAATCCCGGTCCCGCACACAAGAATTCCAAGCGAACCCGGATTCTCCACCACCTTCTCGCAAACCTCCCGCGCGATATCCGGATAATCCACAGCTTCCTCAGAAAAACATCCCAAATCAATCACCTCATGCCCACCTTCAACCAAGTAGTCACGGAGCTGCCCTTTCATCTTGTATCCCCCGTGATCGGACCCAATATATAGGTTCATATTTTTTTATTAGAGGGCTCTGCCCTCATTAATTTATTTATCCGGCAAACACATCCGTAACAGACTTCGCCTCATGCACATTTTTTATAATCTTTGCCAAAAGCGGCGCGATCGACAACACAGTCAATCCTTCAAACATCTTCTCCTTCGGAATCGGAATTGAATTGGTCACGACAACTTCGGCAAACCCGGCCTTCGACAACCTCAGGGCAGCCGGACCGGAAAAAACAGGATGCGTCGCAGCAAGATAAATGTCTCCCTTCGCCCCCCTCTTCCTCAGAGCCTCAACAGCGGCACAAACACTTCCTGCCGTATCGATCATATCGTCGTACAAAAGGCAGGTCTTGCCCTCGACATCTCCCACCACTTGCATAACCTCTGCAATATTGTGCTCGGGTCTTTGCTTATGAATGATAGCTAAATTCGCGCCAAGCATATTCGCGAAATGCTTCGCCGCCTTCGCGCCCCCGGCGTCAGGAGAAACAACAACCAAATCCCTCAACTTCTTCGCAGTAAAATATTTTGCAAAAAGCTTTTCAGAATTCACGTTATCAACCGAGAAATCGAAGAAACCTTGCTCCTGGTCGCTATGCAAATTCATTGTAATAACGTGATCAGCTCCAGCCGCCGAAATCAAATCAGCAACCAGCTTCGCGGAAATCGGTTCACGCGGAGTCGCAACCCTATCCTGTCTCGCATACCCATAATGCGGCATCACAACATGTAGCCTTTCCGCAAACGACCTCTTCAGGCTATCCAACATAACAAAAAGTTCCATCAAATCTTCGTTCACATTTGCCGTAGACGTCTGGATTATGAAAACATCAGCCCCGCGAACAGTCTCCTCAGATCTGGCATATACCTCCCCGCACGCAAACTTTTTCAAAGTAATAGGCGAAAGCTTGATATGAAGTTCTTTTGCAATCGCAGCCGCAAGCGCAGGATGAGACGAGCCTGAAAATATTTTCAATGGAGCGTTTGTAAACATAGGCTTAAGAGGTTAATGCTAATGTTAATCGCTGTGGACCGTACCGCGTGTACCGCGCATACCGTGTGGATAGCTATTTTGCAGGAAGCCGAGCCATTTGTCAAGCCCCACACAAGCCACGAGCTGCGCCACACGAGCTGCGCCGCACGAATTGTGCCACGCGCAAATAGATATAACACAGATCGATGAAATCATCAAACCTTGTCAAATCCGCAAATTCTTGTTAGAGTACAGAACCGATAAACACAATTGGTTGATCCCACTATCATGAACATAGTCGCAAAACTAAAACTCGCCCTCAGCAACTCAGGCCTAAACGACGACGAAATCGCCTTCTACCTCAACGTACTCAAACATCCCGGTAGTTCAATCTACGACATCGCCCAACGCGCCGACCTCCCAAAAGATCGCGCATACAAAATCTGTGAATCCCTCGAAGAAAAACGCCTTCTTTCTAATGATCCGGCCTCACGAAAACAAAAGCGCCTAATCGCAAATCCACTCGATTCGTTCGCAGAGTCGCTCTACTCCTTGGGCCGCAAATTCTATCACACCGCAGACTCTCTCAAAGAAGTAAAACCTTTCTTAAAATATCTCAATCTTACAGAAAAGGACGAAGCCGCAATCGAAACCTTCAGCGCTGAACAAATGACCGAAAACTGGCTAGACCTCGCGTACATGAACTGGGAAACCGTTCTCGCATACGGAAACTTCGAAATGATGTACGAGAATATGGGCGCCGATCCGGATCAACTTTTCATGCGCAGAAGAGTAAAAAGAGGCAAAAAAGCATTCCCAATCCTTTCTCATTTGGGCCCATACACACGGGAAGTAGTTTTAAAACGCGACAAAAAGGAACTTCGCCATTCAAAAATCCTCAAAACCAACAGCCTCAAAGATACTTGGATCACCCTCTTTCCGGATAAAGACACGGTCTCGATCTGGCTTCGCGACCAGCACGGCATCATCAAAGGCGCAACCATCAAAAATCCCCTTCTTACAAAACTCCATGAAGATCTCTTCCACCACTTCGATGAGATCGCGGAGGAGCAATACGACTCCAAGAACTTGGACTCAAGCATAAGCTGACCGTTAATTTCTTCGGAAACCAGAAAAACACCGTAATCTCATAGTGGGCATTTTTTTGCGTGGGTTTGTAATGTCCCGAGCATAAGTAGAGGCTCTACTTATGCTCGGGATACACTCACCCAATCACCCA
>JBAZPI010000013.1:0-22842 GCA_041648305.1 Candidatus Altimarinota bacterium
TTTGTAATAAAAAGCTGTAGCTGCTACTACGTAGAAGGCTGTTGTTCCTGCTATCCCCCAAATTACCAAGCGTAAGCGCGGGGAAGTTTTTGTTTTAACGAAGCCGAAGTATGAAAGCGCCAAGCAAATTAAAAATCCGATTCCTATTCCGTATGTGTGTAGAAGATTTATGCCTAAAGAAAGGATTGAGGTCGACATCAATATTCCTCCCAAGATGTATGAGATTTTTGCAAAGATGGTTGGCTGGCCCGGGACTTTTTTTATGCGTATTTCCATTCTACGAAGCCGTTAGGCGAGTTTACGCGAAGTATTTTACCGCGTTTCTGAAAATTTTCATACCTTCTCCTTCTTCCGGCAGCGGTTCTCCTTTGCGTTTTAGCTCTTCCTTGATGCGTGTCCAATATGGGTGGTTCGTGAAGCAATGGAAGCGTTCGGGGTGTGGCATCATACCTAAAATTCGGCCTGAAGGATCTGTGATCGCTGCGATGTCTTCGAGCGCTCCGTTTGGATTAAATGGGAAAACTCTATCGGCAGGGGAGCCATCCTCCATCACGTAACGGAATACTATCTGATCGTTGTCTTTTAAGGTTTGTAGAATTTCCGGTGTGGTGTAGAAATTTCCCTCGCCATGAGCTACCGGAATAAATAAGCGATCTATATCGCGAGTCCAAACGCATTTCTTCGATTCGTTTTTTACATGGATCCATCGGCATTCGTATCTTGCCGTGGTGTTCCACATGAGGGCTACTTCACGGACTCCGTATTCTTTGGTTGCCGGGACGAGTCCCAAGTTTGAAAGCATTTGAAAGCCGTTACATATACCGATTACGAGCTTGTCTTGTTTTGCAAATGCGAGAATCTCTTCGTTGAGGTTATTGAGGATGCGGTTTGAAAGTGCGTTGCCAGCTCCCGTATCGTCTCCATATGAAAATCCGCCCGGGATTGCGAGAATTTGATAGTCACTAAGATGTTTGTGGCCGTCGATGAGATCGTTTACATGAACTATTGTTGAAGATGCTCCCGCTTTGTTGAAAACATATGCGGTTTCCTCTTCGCAATTTATTCCGTATCCCGTTAGTATTAGTGCTTGTGGTGTGGGCATAATGAGTTGCTTTTTTTATGTAGTTGGCGCAATTAGGTTGGCTCCGTCTGAAGCCGGACTAACCTCTTGCGCTAAATGTTGATTTGTATGCTTTGTCCAAGTCTTTAATGCTTAGATTGATAATCTCTTTATCGCTGTTTTTTATTATGAGTGATGGACCCTCGATGACGCGGCCTATTTCAGCAAAAATGTGTTTAGCCAGAACTTTTTCGAAACGAGCTTTGTTCTTTGGGTTTATTGTGACTAAAAATCTACTTTGGGTCTCGGAGAAAAGTAGGTAATCGTTGCGGAGGGATTCTTTAGTTGGGACTTTCGAGATGTCGATTTCGAGGCCGAGCTGGCCACTTATTACTTTCTTCGCGAGCCCAATGCCCACTCCGCCGAATACCAAACTCAATGATGACGCGAGAAGTTCTTTATCGACTGCTTTTTTGAATGTTTTGTAAAGTTTGTATGACGCTGAAGCGTCTGCTACTTGCGGCACGTTTTTGCCGACTAGGCCTTTTTCGACGTAGTCGTAGTACTCGCTGGCGCCGAGTTCGTCTTTTGTTTCGCCGATGATGTAGACCAAATCGCCAATCACTTTCGGATCCATTGTTACAGCTTTTTTGACATCATCTATTACTCCGAGCGAGGATATCAGGAGGGTTGGCGGAACTGAGATTTTGGCTGGATTACCTTTTGCGTCGAATCCTTTGAAGTCGTTGAACATTGAGTCTTTGCCTGAGATAAAAGGGGTTCCGTACGTTGTTGAGTAGTCGTAGCAAGCTTGGACGGACGCTTTCAATTGGCCGAGGCGTTCTTCTTCGTCTGAGCTACACCAACAGAAATTGTCCATTAATGCTATGTAATCTACGTCTGCGCCGAGGGAGACTGCATTTCTGACCGCTGTATCGATAGCGCAGGCAGCCATGTGATATGTGTCGATGTCGCTGTAACGTGGGTTGATTCCTTGTGACATTATTATGGCGCGTGAACTTCCGAGGATCGGAGTGACTGCGGATGCGGAGTTATTCACTTGCCCCGGGCCTTGCAGTGGATATATAGCCGTCATTCCTTGCACCATGTGGTCGTACTGATAGCTTATGTAGCTCCAACTGCAAATGTTTTTGCGCTTTAGCATGTCGAGGAGAGTTTGGTTTAAATCTGCCGGCTCTTGAAATGATGGTTCCGGGTTATTTGGTCTCGTGTATACGCTTGTCAGGTGTTTTTCGGGCAATCCTTCGTGAAGGAATTCCATGCCTATGTCCATGATTGGCGTTCCATTCATGGTTACGACACATCTTCCTGAATCCGTGAATTCTCCGATGACTGTCGCTTCGACTCCGCGGCGTTCCATGAGGTTACAAAGTTCATCGAGTTTTTCTGGGGGGACCGACATTGTCATTCTTTCTTGCGATTCGGAGATCCAAATTTTCCATGGCTCTAAGTTCGGGTATTTTGTCGGAACTTTATCCAGTTCAACGATGCAGCCGCCGCATTCTTTGGCCATCTCTGCTACTGAGCAGGAAAGTCCGCCGGCGCCATTGTCTGTTATTGAGTTGTATAAGTTTAAATCGCGTGCTTCTTTTACGATGGCGTCCGACATTTTCTTTTGTGTGATTGGATCGCCGATCTGAACTGCTGCCGCCGGGCTTCCTTCGTTCAATGCCTCTGATGAAAAAGTTGCTCCGTGTATGCCGTCCTGACCTACGCGGCCGCCGAGCATTACGATTTTGTCGCTTGCCATTGCCTTCTTCTCCCAACTTGGGAACCTCTGAAAAACGCGTAATGCTGTGTCGATTTCGGAGTTTCCTTGTCGCCGTACATGTCCGTACGGCTCCTGCGTAACCTCCTCATCTCCTTGCATTCCATCGTTTTTCAGAGGTTCCCTTGGTTTGCCGTTTATTTCGCGGGGAATAAGTCCGATCGTGCCTACGAAGATTAAGGGTTTCCCTTTGTATCTGTCATCGAAATACTCCCAGCCTTGGGGAGTTGGAATCCCCGAGCAGTTGCCTCCTGCGTTGACACCGGCAACAACTCCGTCGATGATACGACGCGGAGAGAGCATTTGGTTTTTGAGTTCTTTATCTTTATAGAGAGGTTCTTTGTCATCCGGATCCGCGAAGCAATATCCATATTTATTCGCGATTGGTTTTGCGCCTTTCCCGAAGCCGATTGTGTCGCGGTTGACTCCGACTATGCCGGTTATTGCGCCTCCGAACGGATCGAGGGCCGATGGGCTGTTGTGAGTTTCCGCTTTGTCCGTCACAATCCAGTTTCCGTCGAAAATTATTCCGCCGGAATTGTCCTTGAATACCGATACGCAAAAATCATTTTTACCTTTGTGTTTACGAATTTTGTTTGTTGCTTTCTTAATCAAGCCCTTGTATAGGCCATCCGGTAGATCGTCATCCATCGAAGCCGCAAAAATTGTGTGTTTGCAATGTTCCGACCAGGTTTGTGCTAGAGATTCGAGTTCGAGGTCGGTTGGAGAGCGTTTTTCCTTTTTGAAATAGTCGCGGATTACGTGGAGAGAGTCTAATTCCAGGGCGAGCGGGCCCCTTCTGGAACCGTCGGGATTTGCTATTCCTTTTTTGCCAAGTTCGGCGAGATTTTCGTCAGTCATTTGGTTCAAATCAATAATATCCGCTTTTTGCTCTGTCTGGAGATGAACGCGTGGGACGATGATGTCCATACCGTTCTCTGAAGCGAAGCGTTCGTGTGATTTTATGTGAGCGCGTTCGATCAGGGGATTGAAGAGTGTGTTTGCTATTTTTTCAATCTCTTTTTCTTTGAGCGCCGGGTCTTTTATTAAGAAAAGTTTTGATGTGAATACGCCTTCTTTTTCCAAGTCAAATTTTGTTTTCAAAAGATCTTCGATAGTTTCTCTGGCTGTTGTTCCGACATTGTCGGTTACTCCCGGAAGGAAGCCGATTTCGATAGCCCAGTCAAAAGAAGTCTCGGTTTCGTGAGAGTCGATGCGGAAGTTTTGCGAAATTGGATTGTGTAAGGCGTTGGCGATGTTTTTCAATTCGTGTTCGGAAAGGTGTTTTTCTATCGTGTAGACTTCGATGACTTTGCAGTCGACGACTTTAATCTTATTCAACTGCACTTTTGAGCGCATGTCATTAACGGAGGTTTTGATCTCGATTCTGTGTGTGTGATGCGAAGAATGCGGCATTTTCGTGGTTAGAAAACAACCCGGGAAACATCTCGTAGTTTAGTGATTTTTGGAGTGGTTTGCAAAGGAACCTCTGAAAAACATCTTAAAAGCTGCAATTTTTGTGTTTTGGCTACAAACGTTTCACCGCTCATCGCCGTATCAAACCTGATACGTCTATTTCGCGTTTTAACGTTTTCGCTCAAAATACAAAAATTTCGCTTCAATAATCTGTTTTTCAGAGGTTCCCAAATCTATTCCAGCCTGAAGCTTTCACATATTTTTTTGAAAGTTTCTTGGTACTTGTCGTAATCAGCTGCTAATGATGATCCACCGATCAAGTAAGCAACGGTTCCATCGATAACGATGTAGGCAATTGATTCCAAATCTTGTTCACCCATTGTGTAGGCGTATGTGAACCAGAGAGCTTCTTTATCGTTGATTGTGACTTTTGTGGTTTCTGATGCTTTGTAGTTATCCAGCATTGCTCCTGCAGCTGCTACTCCGACTTTGAAATAATCGTCAAGGCTCATGATCATCGGTAATTCCTCGGTCGTAATTGTTACGTTGTCGCTAAATATGTCTTCGGCGCCTTCAAGCGGGCTCATGATTGCGACTGTTGTTCCCATCAATCCTTCGCTGGTACTCCAGCTATCCGGGACTTCGATTGAGAAACTGTATTTGTCTTCGTAGTAGTAGCGGCCTTCTTCTTTTTGCACGCAGGCGGTTAAAGAGAGTACGCTTAAAATGAGAGCGGCGCTCAGGAGGATGGTTGTGATTTTTTTCATTGGTGAGGGTTATGATATGCCGAGCACGGGGGATTATACACTGTTTGTTGGTTTTATGCTATCGCCTGAGAGGAGATTGAGTTTACTTCTCGAAAATCGGCTTATCCAACAAGCATAACGGTATTAAACCAAGCAGTTGCAGCCTCTTTGTAAGCGTCTCCTTCCGGACCGCCTTCTGCTTCACTGAACTGAGTCGGGACAGGATGTCGCGGCATATATCGTCCAGGAGCAGTCGTCCACATAGTTTTAACATCTTTTTGGGCGGGATCTGTCGGGCCAAAGACCATGAATAATTTATTAGTTGGTCGCTTCGGGGCTTTCACGGTTGGCACTAAAACCGCACCACCTCTTATTACTTGAAATTGGATTTTACAATCTGGATTTTCGCTGGCAAATTTTGCGACAAATGCCTGTCTTGCTCCTTGGTCACCAATTTTATTTAATTGCGTTACTTCTTCTCTATAACGTTGAGCAGCATCAATATCACTTTGTGTGATCACACCATCAGTTAAAAGCTCTTGCATGGTTGCAAGTCCCTCAGTTCCCATCTTTTTACCCATATCCATATCAAAGGCAGAAGGCCCCGGAGTATCAGTAATACCTGCTGGCAATTTGTCTGCGACATCCGCCAACAGAGCTTCGAGTGAGGGAAAATCAAAATGACTGCCCGGCTCAGTTCCTTTAATGTGTAGATTGTCAACATGGCCGGCGGTAGCTGCTGACACGGTTAATTTTTTACCTTCGTTGCCTTCAAATGTGTGAAAAGGAGTTGAAGCAGCTATTTCTTCTTCCCTTCCATCAGCAGTGGTTACTTTCACTTTAACAGGTGGTTTCCAAGGTTTGCTTTGGTCAACCTCAGTTACCTCAACCTTTTGAAAGCCTTTATATTTAGGCTCTGAAAGAAGCGTATAATTGCCCCTTTCTGTTTCCGCAGAATTTATGCCCATATTGTGAATTGGTTAAATTATAAAACAATTATAACATATTCCAACCGTAGTCCGCAACAAGAATGGCTCAAGGATACTTCTTTACAGGTTGCAGGTTTTGTTGTATAATTACGGTAGTAATTGTAACTCATTTTATGACGAGTGATCAGGAGGATTTCATACAGGGACAGGGGGAAGGGGAAGATGCCCGAGTTTTGGACTCTCCGGTAATCGGCGAAGATGGAATCAAATCACGTTCTTCGGCAACCGAAGTGAAAGAGGTTGAAAAGCTGAGTGCCGCTTTGAGAGAAGACGCGGGGAGTCTTCTTCGGGGTGAGCCGACTGCAAGAGAAAGAAGAATCTTGGATGAAGATGAGTTTTTGGGAAAAGATCCGGCGCAGAGAGCCAATTTGCTTTTGGGTTATATTCGTTGCGGCAAAGTTGAGCATGGGATTGAAGTAATGAGTGACTTGGTGAGTTTGACCCCAAAATTGCTTGAATCTAAATCCGGGATTATCGATTTGTCCGATGAGTCTTACGATCATAATGCGACCAGGGATTTTTTGATCCGTTGTTTCCATGAAATAGAGAAAGAAATTGAAGATGAAGATAAACGAAGCGAAGGTTTTTTAAAACGATTTGGTCTTAGCGTAAAAGCTGAAGGTTATTATTTGGATAGTGGTTGGTATGAACAAAATATAAAAAAACCTTTTAAAAAATATCAAAATCCGCAGTCTTCTCGAGACGAAAGGCCGGCTGAGGATTTTGCTGATGGTCAAAAGCGAACACTGCGAAATTTGCTGGCGCAAGTTCTTAAAGAGAATGCAGGAGGGGCTACGGATGCTTTGATAGATGCTTTTGATGCTGACCACGGGATTATAGAATCAATATTTGAAGCCAGAAGTAATAGTGATCCTGTAAGGGCTTTTGTGTACAAAAATCTTCCCCAGAAAGGCTTTAGAAAATTGCCAAAGCTTAGCAGTTATAAAGGGAAAGTAGTGGAAGCGCCGCCAAATTTTCTTGAGATGGAAAAAGTTCCCAATCTACATGTGATTGGGAGGGATGTGGATTCCGGTAGTCTTTCCGGGGGCGTTATGGTTGATGGTAATTTTGGCTATGATGAAACCGGACAATTAATTAAACCTGCGCATATCAAGATCATTGATCACCATGATGGTTACGATAATAGGACTTATGATACAGCGACGTTAATGGTTTTGGATATTCTCAGGAAGGGGGAAACAAGTTTTTTGGATGATCCAAAGTATCAGGATGATGAAGGGAGAGTGGTTGTTATGACCAATCATCTGGATTCCGATTCGGTTTTGTCTACGTGGGCTTTAATGAATAAGGGTTGTCCGGATTTTGCGGACGGGAAAATAGTAAGAATTTTAAGACAGACCAGTATATGCGGAGATTTTTTATTGGGCAGTGAAGTAATGGAGTATGGGGCTACGGCGCGAGATTACGAATATATAATTAGATATTACCTGGAAGCTTGTAAGAAAACTGTGATAAACGGAAGGTTACAGAAATATGACGAGATGATTGCTGAAAAAGAACGGGAATCGGGAGGCATACAAGCGGAGATAGCCGTGAAAAAAACTGAAGCTGGCGTTGTCGCGAAGTCAGCAGAGTTACGAAAAATAGTCGATGAGAATATGTTGCCGGATGGAACTGTCGTTTCCGGTAGGGATAGAGGGGTGGCTATACAGCGACTTAAAGCCGAGATTGAAGCTATGCTGGGTGATCTTCCGGTTAGACTTAAAGAATGCGAGAAAGCCTTGACTCAATTGCGTGGAGAAAAAGACAGGGCTGGTAAAAAAAATCTGTCCATGGAAGAAAATCAGCTTGTTTTGAGTCACATGCATACAGTGGTTCCGGATATTATTAAAAATCCTTTTAAATATCAGAGATTTTTTAAACAAGCCGACAAGGAGGAGGGAGGAGTTATTGAAGCGATGGATGCGGCATATCACAAGGGGGATTTTGAAATAGAAAAAGATCCCGAAGATAGAAATATTTTAATATTACGATCTGTCGGGGATAAGAAGCTTCCGGATGCTGATCCTATCGATGGTTTATATTTTTTCCTTAGAAGAAGAGTGGATTTTAATCGAGAATTAATTATTTCTCGAGATGGTAGCACTTATATGATGGCTATCAATACTCAAACGGTGAATGGCTTGAAGAAGTATGATTTTAATCTGTTGGTTGGGATAATTAGAGAGCGTGAAGGCAAAATACTGGATGGATTGATAGTAGCAAAAGAGACTGAATTGAATGAGGCAGGGGTGAGAGGGCCAAAGGAGTTAAAAAAATTGGGGGCTGAGTTGGCGGAATTGGTAAAAAATAGAACGCGCAATACCAAGGGCGAGTTATGGCGGAATAGAACACAGATGATATTTGCATTTAAGAGTTATATTCCCGAAGCTGAGTTTATGGCAATAGTGCGTGAGTGGAAGACGGTAAACGATCAAAGAGTTTCGGTAAAGAAAGCTGTTTCGGGTGTTGTTGATGTTGGTTGATAGTGGTATAAGGATGTCTTAATTAAATATTATGGCGGATACATCGTTGGATGAGTCACAAGTAGGCGAAGGACACGGGAAGGCTGAAGAAGCCGGTGGACAGGCAAAGCCCGAAAGAGCTCAAGCCGTTGATGCTGCCGTTGTCGGTGAGCGACAAAATGTAAGTACAGTACTTAATAAGTTAACCGCAGATGCTTCTTTTGAAGAGTTAGCAAGATGTATTCCCGAAGTGCGCGCTATGGTGGGGATGGATCAACTAAGCGATTACCACAGTCTTACTTTGGATGAGCATGCAAAAGAAGTAGCGAGAAGGCTGGCTACAGATCCTTTTGTAGCAGGTCATTTTAAAAAGGATATTATTTTTTTGGCAGGGGAGTTGCATGATTTGGGGAAAACTTCTCCCGATGGGCGGCAAATTCATCCTAAGGATCCGGGGAAAAGGCAATATGTGGGACATGAAAGAGAAAGTGCGCGGATGATAAGTGAACTTTTGCCAAAATATTTTGTAGGAATATCAGAAGAAGATAGAGCGTTAATAGTCGGATTAGCGGCACTGCATGCTTCCGCTTTAAATTTAGCGAAAAATTTTACTGATAATAACCAACCGAGGGGAAAACGGTTAGGTTCGTATGGTGATTTTATAGCAAGAGTTGAAGAAATAGCTATCAATATCCCTTTGGAAGAAAAAATGAAAATTATTTTTGCTTTAAATAGGGCTGATAAGTTGGCTGGATTTAATGATCAAAGCGATAAAGGGGATCCAAAAGTACAACAAATTATGGAAAAAGCTACGGAACAAGTCAGAGGATTGGATGAACTCGAAAAGGTGTTTCCGGTATTACTTCAGGCTGTTAGAAATAAAAGAAACGGGGATCAGAAGGCAGGAATTGTGTTTGAAGGCGGAGAATACCGCTTGATAGGGGCTGAGGTTAATATGCTTGAAACATCTGAAAGAGTCTCTGAAATGGACTTAGAAAAAATTCGTGGTTTAACTGAAGCGGAATCAGAAAGAGTTGCTAAATTAGGTGAATGGCCGGAATACAAGATGCCTTATGCCAAGGAGAGTATTGCCGGAAGGATTCCTCGTCCAGGTGATGAAAATGCCCAAGGATTTGATGCCGGTTTGGCTTGTGCTCTTGATATGATCCCTCGAGAAATGCAGCGTTTGTCAGCTGTACTTCATGGTAATTATACGCCGGGAGCTGTTGAGCAGGTTAGAAGAGAAGTTGGTGCTTTGGATCAAAATCCAGATTCAGAAACTGCATGGTGGCTTGCGGCATGTAACTGTTGCACTGAGGGGGGTATTAATCCGGAAAAATTTAGAGAGCAATTGAGACGATTCGAAGAATTATCCGCTGATGAAACGGCACGTCTTGCTGCGGCAAAAGCTGAATATGGGAAGATGACTTCAACTTTTACAACTGACCAGTATGGTTTCCCATTTGGAACCGCAGATGGATGTATCCAAGGCGCTTATTTAGCCGGTTATCTGGCAGGAGCTTGGTGTAATCCAGAAGACGGGTCGTATTTTATTGGAACCTATTTGCCTTCATTGGGTTTGGAAAATTTTGAATGGTCAAAAGAAGTGGATGGAAAGAATCGTCCAAAATTTGGACCTGTTCATGGAAGCAAGCAATTCGTAAAATGCGCAAACGAAAAAGAATTCAAAGATGCTATCGAGATTGTAAAACAACATTTAAGAATGAATTAGGAAGCTGAGATTTCTATTACGATCTAGTACAATAATCAAGGTCCAGCATCACGGTTTTAATGGTTTAAAATCCTTAATTTCACTATGAAAGAACCTACTGCCCGCAGCATTTCTTGTATTTTTTCCCGCTGCCGCATGGACATGGGTCATTGCGTCCGACCTTTGCCGCTAGAGGTTCGTCTGCGCTCACGCTTACGTGTGTTACGGGTCTTGCTTGTGTTATTACTGCCGGGTTCCCTCCTCCTGAAATTGTTGCTTCAACTTCGGCTTCGTTTGTTTGTATGTTCCTAACTTCTGTGCGTGAAAGTATTTGGCGCGGCGCAACTTTTGATACGTCAATTTTGAATAGGGTATTTACTGTATTTGATCTGATCATTGCTATCATTTCTTCAAATTTCGCATAGCCTTCAGATTTGTATTCATTCACCGGATCTCTTTGCCCGTAGCCCCTCATTGAAACGCTTTCGCGAAGGGACTGCATGTCATCGATGTGTTCCATCCATAAAATGTCGTTTGAACGCAGGAATACGCTTTTCTCGATTTTTCTCATCATCCCTGGTTCCGGTAGAGATTCTTCGAGTTTCGCGTATCCATCTCTTAAGTGTTTTTTAGCTTTTTCCACAAGTTCGTTCTCGTCTCTTATTTGTTCGATGTCTTCTTTTTTAAGTTGAATGAGTTCAATGATTTTGTCTAAGTTCCATTCTTCTCGATCACGGCCGGCGGTATGGTTCAGGACTACTGCTTCTGCTTCTTCATCCATCATTTTGAGGATGTCTTCTTTCAAGTCTTCGTTACTGAGGAATTTGCGGCGGCGGCGGTAAATGATGTCTCTGTGTACATTCATAACATCATCATATTGGAGGACGTGTTTTCTGATATCGAAGTGATGGCCTTCGACTTTTTTCTGCGCGCTTTCAATGGAATTGCTGAGCATTCTGTTCTCGATTGGCAGATCTTCCGGAACGCGGAGGAATTCCATCATTTTTTGGACTTTGTCTCCGCCGAATAGACGCATCAGTTCGTCCTGCATTGAAACGTAAAATTGACTTTCGCCGGGGTCTCCTTGGCGTCCACTTCGTCCTCTGAGCTGATTGTCGATACGGCGCGACTCGTGGCGTTCTGTGCCGAAAACAAATAATCCACCTACTGCTGTGACCCCTTCTCCCAACTTAATATCGGTACCGCGTCCCGCCATGTTTGTCGCGATTGTGATGGCGCCTTTTTGGCCTGCGCCTTTAATTATTTCGGCTTCTCTCTCGTGGTTTTTAGCGTTTAGGACGTTGTGTGGTACGGCCAATTTGCCTAAAAGTTGGCTCATTATTTCGGATTTTTCGACTGAGATTGTGCCGACTAGGACTGGCTGTCCTTTGTCGTAGAGTTCTTTAATTTTCTTCGCGGCTGCGATGTATTTTCCTTGCTGGGTTTTGTATATCGTATCTTGGTGATCGGTGCGGTTGATTGGCTTATTTGTCGGGATAATTATTACGTCCAGGCCGTATATTTGATAAAACTCTTCTTCTTCGGTTTTGGCCGTACCGGTCATGCCGGCCAGTTTTTTGAACATACGGAAATAGTTCTGGAAGGTGATTGTTGCGAGCGTGCGTGATTCTCTTTTTACTTCCACGTTTTCTTTGGCTTCGATTGCCTGGTGGAGACCGTGACTGTAGCGGCGTCCCGGCATCAAGCGGCCGGTGAATTCGTCGATGATGATTATTTCGTCGTCTTTTATTAAATAGTCGATGTCTTTTTTGTAGCAAGTCATTGCGCGAAGCGCCTGTTCGAGGTGGTGTACTTCGCTGAAACCTGCTTCTGTGTAGATATTTTCCAGTCCCAAAAGCTGTTCCATTTTGCGAATACCTTCATCTGTTAATGTTGCGGTTTTCATTTTCTCGTCGATTTCGTAATGAGAGCTCACGACAAGTTGTGTTACAAGACGTGAATATTGTTTGTATTTTGCTGTGGATTCTTCCGCCGGCGCTGAAATAATAAGTGGAGTTCTAGCTTCGTCTATGAGGATTGAATCAACTTCGTCTACGATGCAGTAATTTAATTCTCTTTGGACGATTTCATCCAAAGTGTTTGCCATGTTGTCTCTTAAGTAATCGAAGCCATATTCGTTATTTGTGCCGTATGTTATGTCGCAAGCGTATGATGCTTTTTTCTCTTCCGGGGTTTGTCCGTGGATTACGACTCCGACTGTAAGTCCGAGGTATTTGTAGAGTCCGCCCATCCATTCCGCGTCACGTTGCGCCAAGTAATCGTTTACCGTGACAAGGTATGCTCCTTTGCCTTCCAGGGCGTTGAGATACATCGGCATTGTGCAAACGAGGGTTTTACCTTCACCTGTTTTCATCTCCGCGATGTTCCCTTGGTGAAGGACTATTCCCCCGAGGACTTGTACGTCGTATGGAATCATGTCCCACACGGTTTCGTTGCCGCGCACATCCCATTTCCGGCCCATGAGTCTGCGGCACGCGTTTTTTACCAATGCGAAAGCTTCCGGGAGCAAATCTTCGACCGATTCTCCTCCTTTGATTCTGCTCTTGAATTCTTCTGTTTTTTTGACCACGTCTTCGTCCGAGACGATTTCTTTCTGGTATCGTTCTTCAATTTCGTTGATCTGTTCTACTGTTGGGTAGAGGCGTTTTAAGAGTTTCTCGTTCTTATCGCCTAAAAGTTTATTTATTATTTTATGGAGCATATTGTTGTTGTTATTCCTTGTAGCCTTTTAACACAATTCCGATTGTTTTGAAAACTAATTTGATGTCCAGCCATAAAGACCAATTCTCAATATAGAAACGGTCCAGGCGGACTTCCGTTTCGAAATCTAAGTCGCTTCTGCCCGAGGTCTGAGAGAGTCCTGTTATTCCTGGTTTTATTGTTAGTGTGAATTTGTGGTGTCGCTGATATTTCGCGACTTCTTCGGGAAGGTGTGGGCGTGGGCCGACTAGGCTCATGTTGCCGATCAGTACGTTCAAGAGTTGAGGGAGTTCATCTATGGAGTATTTCCTTATGAATCGGCCGACTCTGGTTACTCGCGGGTCGTTTTTGATTTTGACTAGCGGGCTTCCTGTGCGAAGATTTTTCTCCATGAACTCTTTGGAGTATCGCAGGTTGTGTGTCAAGTGGTGCATTGAGCGGAATTTGTAGAAATGGAAAGGTCTTCCGGATTGTCCGACTCTTTTTACCGGAGTGCCGTCGTCGAGGTGTGAAAATAAAATTGGTCCTTTTGAATCTAATTTTATTGCAATGGCTGTTATGAGCATGAAGGGGGAGAGGACGACAAGTCCAAGGCTTGAGCCTATTATGTCCATGGTGCGTTTGTGTACTTTGCCCCAGCCTTCGAGGGGTGTTTTACGTAAAGTGATAAGTGGGATTGCGCCTATTGTGGCTATATCGATGTTTGTTCTTTTCACTTCCATTAAATCCGGAACGAAACTGTATTCAATGTGATGTTCTTCGCAGAATTCCAAGATGTCTTTTGAGCGGGTTTCCGAGATGTCAGATTTTGTTTGGATGATCTCTTCGACTTCTCGGTGTTTTGCGATGTATTCAAGTTGGGATGTGTTGTAATTGTCGATGATGCCGATGATTTTGTAAGTTGGTGATTTTGAAAAGCGTTCTATTAACTCTTTTGTCACTTCATTATTGCCTACAAATAGGATGCGACGCTTGCCGATGCCTAAGCGCAGGAAAAATTTCTGGATTATTTTGATAATGGCTCGGCCAAAAATTACGAACAAGATCGCGATTGTCCAGCTGTATATCATCCCTAGTCTTGAGAATGGGAATGTTCGTGTGAAGAAGAAATATGTGATTACCAGCATAATCCAAACTATTCCGAATGCGAGTATTTTTTTTAATTCTTTGCCGAAGCTGACCGTTGATTTCAGGACGTATAGCCTTCCTATGGTGAAGACGGCTATTAATGCGATTGTCACGTATATGCTGAAGTTGAAGTATTCTTTTATCGTGGGGAGGACTGTGTAGTCGATTGGTTTTGCGAGACCTTGAATCGGTTCGGTAATAAGGCGCAATTTGTACGCTACAAGGAACCCGAGGACCGATGCGATGAAGTCCGTCGGGATTTTGAGTAAACCGAAAAATATTTCTGATCGTTTCATGGCGGGGTATAATTTTGCTCCTAATGTGGTGGTCGTAAGCCGGATTTTGTTCCCTAGCTTGGCCGCCAGAGGCGGCTTAAAGCTAGGGTGTGATCATCTATCTAAGGCCTTTACTTTGCCATAAAGCATAGTTTCAGGCTCATGCGGCGAGAGAATTTCTAAAGTATTTGGGGGGCTAAAGAGATTCTTCCATCTCGCCTTGCACCAGGTAGGGTTTACCAGCTTTGATCCGATTTCTCGGACCCGCTCTTGAGTAGAGATTTCGCTCGCGAACGAGCGAAATTCCATCCCAAGACTTTTCACCTTTCCCCGCCAACTGGCTCGAGGAGCCAGGCCGCCTGACGGCGGTTTGGTGGGTAGTATTGTCTCTGTGGCACTTTCCCTGCACGGACCTTATTTATTCAGTCACGTGCGCCCGTCTTTAGCCGGGTACCATTTCCCATGGTGTCCGGACTTTCCTCTCCGATATAATCGGAGCGATCACTTCCACCACATCAAAGAGCAAGGTGAATTATACTGAAATGGCTGCTTTAAGGCAACAGGGAACCTCTGAAAAAACGCGTAATGCTGTGTCGGGTTCGTACGGCTCCTGCGTAACCTCCTCATCTCCTTGCATTCCATCGTTTTTCTTGAGGTTCCACAGTTTATTCCTGGATTTTGCACTCTTTGGAGAGTTTTTCCTGTACGGCTTTGAGGATTTCTGCGTCGTTCTCGTATTTGTCCAGTAGGGCGAGCATTGCTATATTGTCTTCTACCGGGAAATCATATTCCGCGAAGATTTTATTGGAAAGGGTTTTACTTTTGTCGAGGTCTATTGATATGGAAGGGTCTTTGAGAATTTCACATGTAACTTCTGTGTTTGCCTCAATGAATCGTTCTTTTTCAGTTAATGGTTCGGCTTTGCATACTACGACTAATACTAGAACTGCTGCTGCAATTACTAGGGCTGAAATTAGGGCTGTGGCGGTTTTTGTCTTTTTATTCATTGTTCCGGATTTATTGTCTGCTGTTTTTCTTTCTCTTTAGCTTATCGTACTCTCTCTTGAAAAATTGTACAGCGTTCAAGCACTCTTTGGCCTTCTCATTATTTGGCTCTATTGTCAGCGTTTTTTTGAAAAGGTCTGCTGCTCTATCGAAGGTTTTGTTGTTCAAATGGCATACGCCGAGGTCGTTTAGGATCAATGGATCGTGTGGTGCCAAGAAAAGAGCTCTTTCCAGGAGGACAATTCCGCGCGCTTTTTGACTGTCGTGGTACATTGACCAGCCGAGGCATCGCAAAATTTCCGGATGATTTGGGTAGAGTTCGTCTGCGACTTCCAGTAATTCCACTGATAATGAGAAATTGCCTGTGCACGAATGAACGAATCCCAATAGATAATGCGCGTTTGCGCTTCGTGAATTTAATTTGATTGCCTGTTTTAAGGCTTTCTCGGCTTTTTCGTACTCGCGAAGGCTTAAATAGTTGTCTCCGATTTCCTCGTATGCTTCTGTGCAATCAAGGTCGGACGAAAGGAGTTTTTCGCAGACTCTGATGGCGTCATTGTGTCTGCCATCGTTTTTTAGTTTGTCTGCTTCTTCTATTAAGGGGTGAGTTTCAAACATGGTATTTTTGTTTTAGTTTTTATTTGAACGAAATCAGATTAGCTTACTCCAAAATGCCAAAAAAATCAAGGCCTCTCTAGCGAAGTGTTTCATAAGATGGGTTGAAAGATTTTCGAGAAGTTTTCTAATTTAGCTACTTGGGTTGAGGGTCGGCTGCGCCGAGAATTGCCTTCTTGTAGCCATCCAACGTTCCTGTGTCGTAGCGTTTTCCTTCTACTGTAAGGCCGTAGATGGGCTGTGTTTTGATTAGCTGATTGAAGCCGTCAATTAGCCGAATTTCTCCGCCAATGCTCTTCTCTGCGCTTTTTAAGCTCTCGAAAATTTCTGGCGTTACTATGTATTTGCCGATTATTCCGAGATTTGATGGGCAGGCTAAAGGCGCCGGTTTTTCGACTAATTTTTCTATTTCATAAAGTGGGGAGGTTGAGGTGTCTTTTGGTTTGATTATGCCGTAGTTTGACGATTTTTCTATTGGGATTTCCTCGAGGGCGATGATGGATGATGAAGTTTTTTCGTGTGCTTTGATGAGTTGCGATAGTGCATTTGCGGAGGTGTCGTGATTCGAGCTGGCGCTTGGGACTACCAAGTCGTCGCCAAATAATACTGCGAATGGTTCGCCATGGAGGAGTGGTTCTGCTTGAAGGATTGCGTGTCCGTCGCCGAGTTGTTGCTCTTGATATACGTAGTGAAATTTTACAGAGTCGATTAATTGATTTAGGTGTTCGAGTTTAGTGGCGTGGCCTTTTTCAGCGATTTTGGTTGCTGCTATTCCGTCTTTTGAGAGATATGAGCGAATTATTGGTTCCTTTTCTTTATTTATGACCAGGACGATTTCGGTGATCCCGGCTTCGAAAGCTTCTTCGATGAGAAGCTGCAAAATCGGAACTCCGTTAATCGGCAGCATTTCTTTTGGAATGACTTTTGTGAAGGGCAGAAATCTTGTACCTAAGCCCGCGATTGGCAAAACTGCTTTATTGATTGCTTTATTGATCGACATTGATTTTGACTACTTTAGTTTTTTCTTCTGAAGTTTTTGGAATGTGGATTTCTAATATGTTATTTAGCGAAGTCGCTTTAATTTCTTTTGTGTTTGCGTTTTTTGGAAGTACGATCGAGCGACTGAATTCGCCCCAGAAACATTCTTTTGTGAGGTAGTCACGCTCGTCGGGGTTGTGCGGGCAGAGGCGTGAACCTTTGATTGTCAGGACGTCTTCTGTGACTGTGATCGTTACATCTTTGAGCGGAGTTCCTGCGATTGGAGACAAGATGATAAGAGCGTTTTTCGCCTGGAATATGTCCAATGATAATTGTCCTGCTTCTTCCATGTGGTGGGGCTAAAATTGGCTAAACTGATACTTTTGACGGAACGGAAATGTCCTTGAAATATTTTTTGAATTCCACGTCTATGAGTGTTTCTTTTTTTATCAAATCTTCAGCGATTTCTTCAATCAATTTTTGGTGTCTCTTGATTATTCCTTCAGTTTTTTCGTACGCTTTTTGGATGAACTTTTTTATGTATTTATCAATTTCCGCTGCGACTTCTTCTGAATAATTTCGAACGTGTCCGAAATCTCTGCCGAGGAAAACTTCTCTATTTTTGTCGCCGAAAATTACCGGACCCAATTCGCTCATCCCGTATTCTGTGACCATGCTGCGGGCTATTGCAGTTGCTCTTTCCAGGTCGTTTGATGCGCCTGTTGTTACTTGTCCGAATTTCACTTTTTCGCTTACATAACCGCCCAAGAGCGAGCAGATTTCGTCTTCAAATTTGTCTTTTGAATGGAGATGTTTTTCTTCTTCGGGCATGAACCAAGTGGAGCCTAAGGACATGCCGCGGGAGATTATGGAAATTTTTCTAACTGAGTCGCAGCCCGGGAGCAAGTGGCCAACGACTGCGTGTCCGACTTCGTGATAGGCAGTGATTTGTTTTTCCGCTTTTGAAAGGACTTTTGATTTGCGTTCCGGTCCCATCAATACTTTTTCAATTGATATTTCAATGTCGTGCATTTGCACTTTTTTCTGATTGTTTTTTGCTGCCAAAATAGCGGCTTCGTTCATTAGATTTTCCAAATCTGCTCCTGTAAAGCCCGGAGTTTGTCGTGCGATTCTCTCAAGATCCGCGGTTTTTGAGAGTGGCTTATTGCGTGAGTGAACTTCGAGTATTTCTTTGCGTGCTTTCAAATCCGGAGCATCCACTACAACGCGGCGGTCGAATCTTCCGGGACGAAGCAATGCGGGGTCCAATACGTCCGGTCTATTCGTTGCTGCCATTACGATCACGTTTGTGCCTGTTTCGAAGCCGTCCATTTCTGAAAGTATTTGATTGAGTGTTTGTTCGCGTTCGTCATGCCCGCCTCCCATGCCTGCGCCTCTGTGGCGGCCGACTGCGTCGATTTCATCGATGAAGATTATGCATGGAGCGTTTCGTTTCGCTTTTTTAAATAAGTCACGAACACGTGAAGCTCCGACGCCGACGAACATCTCCACGAATTCCGAACCTGAAATGTTGAAAAATGGAACGTCGGCTTCGCCGGCGACTGCACGGGCGAGGAGTGTTTTACCGGTTCCGGGCGGGCCTATGAGAAGAACTCCTTTTGGGATTTTTGCGCCCATTAATGTGTATTTCTGCGGGTGTTTGAGGAAGTCAACGACCTCTTCAAGTTCCGCTTTTGCTTCAAGCACTCCCGCGACATCGTCGAATGTTGTTTTTTGTTTGGTCTTGTCCATTACGCGCGCTTGAGACTTGCCGAAGCCCATTGCTTGGTTGTTCGCGTTTTGGGCCGAGCGCATCATGAAAACGAAAAAGCCGATGATTAATAAGAATGGCACGATCCCGATCAGTAGATCTGTCCAGAATTGATTCGATGTCGTGTCTTCGATTGTGATTGGGAGGGCGGCGATCGTATCTTCTTTTACGCCTGTTTTTTCGAGGATTGAGTAGAAGTCTGCGCCGGGTTCTTTGTTTGTGGTTTGTTTAGTGCCATCGGCTAGCTCGATATCGATTGCGTTGTCTACGATGGTTACTTGATGGACCAATCCCGCTTTAACTTCTTCGACAAACTTGTTCAAAGTTACTTCCTGAACATTGCTTTGCGTTGGATTTGCTATGAGCAAAAATGCGGTTATCGCCAAGGCTATCACTAAAAGATAGGTGATCCCGTTTCTTTTTCTGTTTGGTTGGAGCGTTTTTAACATAAAGCTACTTTAGAGGTCGCTCTGAGTATAAATGTTCCTTTCTGAATTTCAACAGTATATTCGCCGAGGCGTTTTTGCTTTCTGCCGATGTTTTTGTTGATTATGTTGAGGACTTCGTCGATGTGTGTTGACGTGACGTTTTTTATGTCGCCTGTTTTTCTTTTGTAGATGCGGCGAAGAATTTCTTTTTGAATCGGGAGCGGAAGGGAGCGGATTGATTTCAGGTCGAATTTTGTCAGAGAATCCGGATTTTCTGAAAGATTATGTTTTTCGATCCATTTCTCGGCTTCTTCCTTTAGAAACTCATGAATTTCTGCGCAGATTTGGCTATTTTTAAGGATTGTTTTTTGGAGGTTCGGATTAAATTCTTTCAGTTTCGGGATGACTTCGTATCTCAAAAAATTTCTTGGGATGGTGGTGTCTAGATTTGTTTGATCAAATTTGTAGTGAATGTGTTTTTCTTCCAGGAATTTGCGAATTTCGTCTTTTGAAATTGATAGAAGCGGGCGAAAGAGTTTTAGCCCGTTTCTTTTTTGTTTGATGACTTTTATTCCGGACAGTCCTTTCAGGCCGCTGCCTCTAATGAAGTTCAGCAGAATGGTTTCCAGGTTGTCGTCGGCGTGATGGGCTGTTACGACATAGGCGGCGCCATATTGTTCGAACAATTCGTAACCAAATTTGTACCTGATTTCGCGTCCGATTTCTTCGAGTGATGATTTTGTTGACTCTGCGAGTGCGGTTACGTCCACTTTTGTGCAGTGGAAGGTGAGGGAATGCTTTTCCGCTAAATTTTTTACAAATTCCGCGTCCATATCTGCCTCCGGACCTCTTAGCGAGTGGTTGATGTGCATTACAACGATCTTGATTGGAGTTGTTTCGTTGAATTTAAGTAGGCAGTTCAATAGAAATACCGAATCGGCGCCTCCTGATACTGCGCAGATGATTGTTTCTCCTCCTTTAAGGTATTTTTTTAGGGCTAGGAGGGTTTTTTCTTCCGGTGATTTATGTTTGTTTCTTGGCATGGGGCTGGCAAAGGTTGGTAGGATAATTTTATGATTTCTTCTTGGTTGTCATCTGAAGCGACCTTGTTGGGTATCATTTTGCCGCATTTTTGGCATTTATGAAAGATAATAAAGCCTTTGCGGCCGTTTTGATCGAGAGAAATTGGTTCCATCAGTCCAAGACAATCTGATTCGCGGTCACCAGGGAGGGTTTTGTCTACGTGGAGGCTCCATAGGCATTTTCTGCAGTGATTTCTGCAGGTCTTGTCCGCGGGCGGGTTTTTTTCGCCGCAATTGAGGCATTTGAAGCCTTCATTTACAGATATGAAGTTTAACTTTTGATGCATGGGTGTTTTATGTGTGTTGCGGTTTCGGTTGCAGTTGCGATTGCGGTTGCGGTTTCCCCGGGGAAACCTCCCAACCTGTAAATGCTAACCTGTAAAGTTTTCCCCGGGGAAAATCGCCGCGGTTCGCAGTTCATGTTTTGACGTTTGGCTCCAGATTTGGTATAATATTATAATCATATAAAACAAAAATAACAAAAAAAATATGAATAGGATATCGTTTTTATTTGTTCTGGGTGTAGTTGTCGTCCTGGTTTTAGGCGGCATTGTAGGTTACGCGAAATTTTCTGAAGCGAAACTGAATGAAGATGCGAAAAAATATGACTTGCAAATAGCAAATCTGGAAAACGATGTGGTTATATATGAAGGTGGAAACGTTGAAGCTGCGTTGTCCGCTAAAGAGGCGTTGGATTTCTTGAAGGGTGATTCTGTTAAATGGTCGAAGGTGATTGAGGCGATTTTGGCGACCACTCCTAAAAAGGCGGACACAAAACTGCCCTTGGTTGATTACACCTCTTATTCCGGTTCGCAAGGGAACAGGCTATCTATAAGTATGAGAACTAATCCTGCGAGTGAGACTCCATATTATGATGTTGCGGAACTGATTAAGGCGTTTTCTGAGAGCGGGAAGTTCGAAAACGCGTTTGTTCCTGCGATTTCGCCTGGATTTACAGCAGAGGGCGATGTTGTTTTGACTTTTAATTTCAATGTTGAATATGTGGGTGGCGAGGAGACGCCGGAGGCAGGGTCAAAGATCGATCTTCCCGCGGACGTTCCCGCTCCGAAATTTTCACCAATTAAAAATTAATTTAACAATAATAAAATGGCTGAAAATAATGAAATTTACTCCGAGAGCGGAGGGATTAAAAAGGCTCTGTCTTTGATTGGCTTGGTGCTCCTTATCGGGTCAATTTCGGCTTATGCTTTTTATGTTCGTCCTTTGTGGGATGGGCATACGGAACTTAAGGCCGACATTACTTCGAAACAGGAGCATATCAGTAAACTTAAGGAGAAAATCAATTCCTTTAAGTTAGCTGAGGAGAAGATGAATGTTACGACCGATGTCCAGAAATTGACACTTTTGAATTCTATCCCTGTTGGGGTGAATCAGGACAAAGTGATTGAGGATTTGGTAAAGGTTGCTGAAGGGCATGACATTGATCTTCGATCTGTCAGTTTCGGATTGTCGGAGGGATATCGTGAAGATATTGGGGCTTTGAAGATCAATGCCAGTTTTGAGGGGAATTACGGGGAGTTGATTAATTTTTTGCAGGGCATAGAGGAAAGTTCGAGATTGTTTAAGGTTACGTCGATTAACGTTCAGGTCAGTCAATTCGAGGACTTGGAGGTGAAGAAAGTTACGTTTTCTTTGTCTATGGATGCATTTTATCAAGAATAATTAAAAATAATTTATGGGAGATTCATTTCTCGCAAAAATTGCCAGAAAGGGACACGCGAAAAGGCGGGAAGTTATATATGGAGTTTATGATAATAAGGAAGCTTCGCTTCTGGTAAGGTTAAATGATTTTTTAATTGATCATTCCAGCGTCAAGATTAGGGAGAAGTCGTATTTCTTTCATATGCTGGCGGTTATGGTGGATGCGGGGATCCCTGTTACGCATGCTTTGAAGGCTTTCGCGTCGAGAACCAGCAACGAAAGATTTTCGAGAGTTCTAAATACGGTTGCTTATACCAGTGAAAGAGGGTCGAGTTTGAGCGACTCCATGTCCAGATTTCCTGATGTATTCAGCGAAGTTGAGATTGGGGTTGTGAAGTCCGGCGAGGCTGTCGGGAAGTTGGGGAGTATGTTATTTAAGCTTTCGGATCAAGTGGGGAGGGCTCATGAGTTAAGGATGAAGCTTTGGAGCGCCTCATTTTATCCTTTGGCTGTTTTGGCCACTTTGGTGGCGGTTTCGATCGCCATGTTGGTGTGGGTTTTCCCAACGTTGATCAGTCTTTTGAATGAGGGCGGAGTTGATTTTGCCGATCTGCCTTTGGCTACCAGATTTTTAGTACATTCGCAAAATGTGGTTGTTGGTTATTGGTGGGCGATTTTGGGCGGGATACTGGTTTTGTATGCGTTGTTCAGGGTTTATGTGAGCACGGATTATGGAGCGACGTGGTGGGATTATACGAAACTTCGAGCGCCGGTTGCCGGTTTGTTATTGCGAAGGGTTTATGTGCTTCAATTTATTTCTTTGATTGGGATTTTGATCGAAGCCGGTCTTCCTGTTATTCAGGCTTTGGAGATCACTGCGAACGCGATTCCGAACAGGATATTTAAATTAAAAATCAGAGATATCATTGAGAATGTGAGGAGGGGCGGAAAGATTTCCGATAGCGCTTCTGATGCTGAATTTTTGTTTCCGTCCGAGGTGA
>JBAZPI010000014.1:0-21526 GCA_041648305.1 Candidatus Altimarinota bacterium
AACCCTTTTTTCTCTTTTCAAATACAGCAAATTAACATTTCAGGTACCTAAAAACTCGTGCCTTTTTAGCCGTTTTATGGGAGCTCCATAATAAAACGAAGTGCGGGATGAAACTGTATGCGAATGCAGGGGAATTAATTGATGCTAAAACTAGCGATTAGTTAGTTTCTTTCTTGAAATATCAATGTGTTCTGATGCTGGAAGTTTTTCCGGCATTGTTCCTCCAAGTTCCTTGATGGTTTTTCTGACTTTTTTACCAACATCATAATGAGTTGCATTGGCTTTGTTTTCGCCAACGACGTTTTCTCTTTTGAGTTTGGCCTCTGTCTGTGTGGCACGGAAAAGATTTGCCGCTAACTCTTCACTAACCATGTGATCCAGAATTTTTTGGGATGGTTCTAATTTCTTTTTTATACGAATGTCTTTCTGCCTTAGCCCTCCATAAAGCCCCATGTATCCGAAATCTTGAAAATTCGCGAAATTTATGACCCCGGCCTCTTGACGTCTTGTTTGGATAGCGAAATAAGTCTGCGCAAACGCAATTTCTTCTTTTCGTGGATCACCGTTCTGGGCAATCAGATAGCAGGCGTAACGCGATAGATGATAGTCCTTAATCTCTCTTTTGGCTTCAGAACCGATCAAAACCATTTTGTCGGCGTGGGCGAAATGGTTTTCTATTTTTTGACCGCTATTTTTGCAAGCCTCTTTTGCTCTTTGGATCGCCCCTTCAAATTTTCGCCATTCAATGTATCCCAATGGCAACATAAGATTACGAGCGCTCCAGTATTCGGATCCATATTTATTGACATGTTTTATCTGTTCAAATAGGTTCATTGGTTCCCTTTTTAATTTGCGCTCGAAGTATAGGTGAGCGCGCACTCACCGTCAATATTGTTTTGAAGTATTTTGTTGCGGGAAGGATGAAATTATTTCTTGGTTGCGTCTATGTAGGGAGATGGGAGAGAACATGACTGGCGCCGCATTCTCTTCCCTTGACTTTCACAGGCTTCTTCCTTAGTATTGGCCAGCGCTTTTTGAAGGCTGGTACAAATTAGAATTTAATCTTAAAGAAAATAGCTAAACGGCTAAGAAAAAACGAGGAAATCAGGTCCCAAACTGTAAGGCTCATCACCGATGATGCCCAGTCGGGGATAATGGGGATAGGCAAGGCCCTGCAAATGGCGAAGGACATGGAATTGGATCTTATAGAAGTCGCCCCGAAAGCAAACCCACCTGTTTGCAAAATATTGGATTACGGGAAGTATTTGTACCACCAGGGAAAGATTGACAGGAAGCAAAGAGCTTCTCAAAAGAGGACGGAAGTGAAAGGAATTAGGATTGGTTTTAAGACCGGAGATCATGACCTGGATGTAAGAGCGAATCAGGCAAGAAAGTTTTTGGAAGATAGAAATATCGTTAAAGTGACATTACTGTTTAAGGGAAGAGAAGTCGTTTACGCAGATATGGGAGTAGAGAAGATGAAGAAGTTTTACGGGAGGTTGAGCGATATTGCGGCCATAGAGCTGTCACCAAAAAGACAAGGAAATACATTAACAATGATATTAACACCTAATAAATATGAAGCAAAGGACACACAGCGGAATGAAAAAGAGAGTAAAGATCCGGAAGAGCGGAACAATGAAAATGTGTAAATCGTGCAAAAAACACCTTCTTTCGAACAAATCAAAGAAGCAAAAGAAAGCCGGTAAAAAAGGCTTGGCCTTGGATCGCGCTGTTTTGAAGAATGTGAGGAGAATGCTTCCGGGGAGACATGCGCGAATTTAAAACAATAATTCTTTAATTTTCATAAAATGACTCGAATCAAAAGAGGCGTAACAGTCCACCGTAGGCACCGCAAAATGGTCAAGGCAGCCAAAGGTTACCGAGGAGCCAGAAGCAAGCTTTTTCGCAGAGCGAAAAACGCTGTCGCGAAGGCCGGTCAAAATTCCTACATAGGCCGAAGGCTTAAGAAAAGGGATTTTCGCCAGCTTTGGATCGCCAGAATCAATGCGGCTTGCCGAGCGAATGGCTCAAAATACAGCGCGCTTATCAATGGATGTTTCAAAAAAGACATCCAAGTGAACAGGAAAATGATGGCCGAAATGGCCGCGAATAATCCTGAAGCGTTTAAGGCGTTGCTGGATGAGGCATTAAAGTAATATACGTAATTTATTATAATGGATGGTAGTGAAGATTTTTTCTTGAGTGAATTTGTTTGCGCGGTGGCAAGCAACGACAGTTGTGATCCTACGAAAATAGGGATTGCAGACCCAACTTCTCCGATCGGGAAAGCTCTCATGGGTGCTCTAGAGCCGAGGGTTGCCAAGATTTTTGCGGATAATGGCGATAAACCTAGCGAATAGTGAGCGTTTTGAATTCTTCTTTCGTTTCCACTGCTTCTGCGAGTGTCATTTCTACGTTCTCCGGCTTCGAAGAGGGAGAGCCGAGGTGTGCCCATTGCTTGAATTGCTTCAAGTCGGCTTCCGAGCCTTGCAGGGTTGCCTCAACACTGCCGTCCGGCATGTTTTGGATTATGCCTTTGAGATTGAGGCGCCGGGCTTCATCGCGAGCGTGAGCGCGGTAGAAAACGCCTTGTACGTGGCCGGAAATTTTGAAGTGAGCTTGTTTCATTCAAATTCGATAAATTCGACTTTTTCGATTATGGCGTCTGTGAGCGGCTTGTTAAATGGGTCTGTTTCAAGATTTGCGATCGAGTCGATGATTTCGAGTCCTTCAAAGACTTGCCCGAAAACTGCGTATGATCCGTCGAGAAAGTCTGCTCCATTTTCCGGATGAACGATGAAGAATTGGCTTCCGGCAGAATCCAGTGGCGTGTTTTTTCGCGCCATGGAAACTGCGCCTCGAAGGTGCTTGAGTTCGGGGTCGATTTCGAGTTCGAGGTATGTTCCAGGGCCTTTGTAGCTGTATCCGCCGGTTCCGTCTCTTTTTTCGAAGTCTCCACCCTGGATCATAAAGTCTTTAATCACTCTATGGAAGATCGTGTCTTCGTATTTCCCGGCTTTCGCCAATTCTTTGAAATTTTTGACTGTTTCGGAAACTTTGTCTTCAAAAAATTTGATTTTTATTACTCCGTGATTGGTCGTGAGAATGGCTATTTCTTCACCTTGTTCCGGCATGTCTAATTGGTTAAATGGTTTTGTTTCACAGGCTGCGAACATGAGTATAAATAGTGAGAGTACGAGCATGCAGATGAGCATGCGTGCGAGCTTTTTCATAGAGGTAAAGTTATTGAATTTGCAGTGGAATTGTATTTGGAAATTGAAGTCTTGTCCAGATTTGGCTATTGAGGGCTCTGCGAAAGTTACGTTATGACTTTCGCAGAGCCCTCTGTTATGATAGAATCCGCGCGCTTATGAAAACTTTCTTCAAAAAAATTGTCTTACTTATCTTGAAAAGTTTCGCGAGAAGGAGATTAAAGAAGTTTAAAGGGAAGATAATCGGAGTGACCGGAGCTGTGGGGAAAACCAGCACAAAAGAGGCTGTGTACACTGTTTTGAATACGAAATTTAAGGTTTTGAAGAATAAGGGAAGTATGAATACGGATTTTGGGCTGCCTCTGACTATTTTGGAACTTGATAGCGGGTATAGAAGCGCCGTGAAGTGGTCTTATCTGTTACTTAGAGGATTTTTTCAGTCTTTTAAGAAAATGTACGTTGAGGTTTTGGTTGTGGAAATGGGAGTTGATAAACCTCATGATATGGATGCTCTTCTTTCAATCGTGAAACCGGATATTGCGATAATGGGACCCGTGGTTTCCGTGCATTTGGCGGAAGGACAATTCAAGAACTTGGATGAGGTTTTTGAGGAGAAATCCAAGCTAGTTCATGCTTTGGGCGAAGATGGAATTGCGATTTTGACTGCCGATGACGATCGCGTCGTGAAACTCAAAAAAGGGCGATCGAAGAATAAAACATTTACGTTTGGGTCCGCTCCCGACGCTGATTATAAGGCGACCTCGGTGGAAGAGAATTTTGAGGGGATTATTTTCAATTTCAGCATGGAAGGACGCAGAGTTGAGGCGCAAGTGCCGATCTTGGGCAAGCACCACGTGAATATTGTATTGCCCGCAATTATTTGCGGGATGGTCATGGGGATGACGCTCGAAGAAACTCTCGAAGCTTTGAAGAGATTTAAATTGCCTCCGGGTAGATTGAATCTGTTGGAGGGGGCCAAAGACGGGGTTATGATTATCGATAGTTCGTATAATTCTTCACCAGCGTCTTGTATCGAGGCCTTGAGGACTTTGGCTAATTTGAAGCCAAAAAGCGGCGGCCGGAGGATCGCTGTGTTGGGGAATATGAATGAGTTGGGTGAAGAGACTGAAAGGTTGCATTCGAGTGTTGGCGAGCATATTCCGGATAGTTGCGATATTTTGGCGACTGTGGGGAGGGCGGCGGAGATTTTTGCCGATGAGGCTGAGAAAAAGGGAATGAAAAAAGTCTTCAGATATAAAACCGTTCAGGAGTTGATTGAAAATTTTAAAGATAAGATTGAGGGAAACGACCTTGTACTCGTGAAGGGCTCTCAAAACAATGTGAGGTTGGAGAAGTTCGTGAAAGAGATTATGAAGTTCCCCGAACAGGCCAGAGATCTTCTTGTCAGACAGGGCAAAGATTGGGAGAAAATTTAGTTTTTTTCGTTTCGATAATCGGCGGAAATATGATTTACGACTGGAATATAATCGGGCACAAGAAACAGCTTGAAATGCTTGAAAGCGACATTGAAAGCGGTAATTTGGCGCACGCTTATCTTCTGTGCGGGCCAGGGCATGTGGGCAAGTACACCGTTGCGAAGAAACTCGCTTCCATTTTGCAGTGTGAAAATAATTTTTGCGGGAAATGTCCGATATGCATTCAAATTCGAAAAGGGCAGCATTTGGACACGATGGAGTTCGAAAACAACAGAGAGGCCTTGAAGATCGATCAGATCAGGGAAGTTATTGCCCGCTGCAATATGAGCAGCCAAAGCAAATATAAAATTATTATTTTGCAAAGTATTGGAAGGATGACCCCGGAGGCGGGCAATGCGCTTTTGAAAACTCTCGAGGAACCTCCTGAAAAAACTGTTTTTATCATGACGACCAGTCATGTCCGCGAGATTTTGCCAACGATTGTTTCCAGATCGCGAGTTTTGAAATTTCATCTGTTTTCGACGGAATATTTGGAGAGTAAGCTCCGGGAACTTTATCCGGATAGCGACGGAGAAATTATCCAAAAGGTCGCGAAATTATCTCTCGGCAGGACGGGACAAGCGCTGGATCTGATGAATCATCCCGACATGCTCGCTTATTTTTTAAAGTTATATAAAGACATTTTATATCTTTTGGATACTGATAATATTGTTGAGAGATTCGCTTATGTTGAGGAGATGGTCGAGGACGATAAACTCCGAAGAGATTTTCTCGGAGTGATGACCCATGTTTTGAGAAGTAAGGTTTTGGAGAGGGCGGGAGGAGGAGGAGTTGGCGCCTTTGGCGCCTGCTGCGAAATGCTTTCAAAAACTCAGGATGCTGGTATTCTTTTGAAGCAAAATGTTAACACAAGACTTGTTTTAGAAAATTTAATGCTAGTATAGATATGGTTACAGGTATATTTGATTTTTACGATTTAGCTATATTTGAAGCTCCTTGTGACGAGGGGGCGGGCAAGGGCAAGGGCGACACGCTTGAGAGCGTGTCTGCCGGCGACATGGTTGTTTTCAAGTATGAAGATGGCGCCGAGGAAATAGGCAAGGTTGTTTATCACGAGGAGAAGCCTCGGGATGAAGCCATTTTCAAGGAAAAACAAAAAATTATCAGAAAAGCTACGGCTCACGACCTGCAGAAGTTTGAGGCGAATAAATTCAGGGGTGATGACGCTATAAAAACGTGCACGGAATTGGTCAAAAAGCACAATCTTATGATGTATCCTTTTTATGCGATTTATTCTTTGGATGGAGCGCGGGTGAATATTATTTTCACCGCAGATGACCGCGTTGATTTCCGTGAATTGGTGAAAGACCTGGCGAAGGCTTTGCAAAAACAAATTCATCTGAAGCAAATTGGGCCCCGCGATAAGGCTAAGATTGTTAACGGGTTTGGCAGGTGCGGAAGAAAGTTTTGTTGCAAAGGATTTTTGCCGGGGCTGGAGAGCATCACTATGGATATGGTTAGGGTGCAGGGGCTTGAAGGGAAGGGGAGTTCGAAGCTGTCCGGAGCCTGTGGGAAGCTTCTTTGTTGCTTGAAGTACGAGGTTGACGCGTACAAAGAATTCCGTGCCGGGCTTCCTTTGATCGGGAGTTATGTGAAGCTTAAAAAACCTGTTTTTGGGACGCATGATGAGGGGTTTGTGATCGCGCTCGATATTTTGAATAAAAAGGTCAAATTGGATTTGGGAAATAGGGATTACGCTACGGTTAAGGCTGATGAGATTTCCAAGGTGTTGAAGGCGCCTATTGATACCGCTCCCAGGAATGATTTTGTCGCGGAGGACCCGTCCTTGCCGGGTGTGGCTGCGGTGACTACCGAGGTCAAGAGCGCCGCTGCGGCGGGCGCGGAGAAGGAGAAGCTCGTTGACGCTCGCGGAAAAAGGACGCCTTCGGCGTCTGTTAATAAATAGTTAAACACTATGTTTACATATTTAATTATCTTTTTGGGGTTGGCCTGTCTGCTGATTGTTTTTATCCATAGGTTGTACGTGACTTTGACTAAAAAAACCGAGGAGATGCCTGAGGAAGTCGTCAAAGTCGAGGAGGAGGAGAATGGAGGGCCTACCAAGAGAGTGTCAAAAGACGACAAAACTAAGATTGATAGACTGTACGACAGAGCATTAGCTTTTATAAAGAGAAAAGAGCCGAAAACTGCCGTTAAAACCCTGGTGCAGGCTTTGGCGATCAATCCGGATTGTATAGACGCTCAAAAGGAATTGGGAAAGCTGTATTTAGATCAGAAAATGTGGGGGAAAGCTGCCGCTGTGTACAAATATTTATCCGTGAAAAGTGAAGATCCTGTTGATTATAGCCATTTGGGACTGGCTCTTTATAATGCCGGCGAGTTTGAGGAGTCTGCTGCTGCGTACCAGGAAGCCATCACCCGTGATCCGAAGCGACCTCAAAGATATGTCAGTTTGGGACACGTTTATATGGATCTTGATAAACTTCCGCTCGCATTGATTGCCTTTAATAAAGCTTTGGAAATGGATCCGGAGAATGTCGATTATATTCTTCTTGTTGCGGATATTCAGATGAAGCTAAAAAACTTCGCCGAGGCTCGTGGACTACTTGATAAAGCTGTTGAGCTCGCTCCTATGGGGAAGATTGCGCGAAGAATGTTGAAAGAGATTGAGGAGGCGGAGAAGGCGGTGGGGGAGAGTGGGGGGCAGGGGCTTCCGCCGGTTGAAGGGTAGTAGTGTTGACTTAAATAGTTGTTTTGCTATATAATTACTATAGATTTACTAAATATTCACTATATGGCTACTGTATTTTTCAACATCAACGATACGCAGGAGAAGGAAGTAAAAGCTCTTATGCAGGAAGAAGGTTACACAAATAAGGCCGAATTTTTCCGTTTTCTTGTTAAATTTTATAAATATCACAAAACTCCCGAAGAGCTGAGGTTTGAAAAAGCTGCCGCTGAACTTGGTAAAGTTTTGAAAAAACTCGACAAAAAAGGTAAGCTTGGCTTGTCGTTTGATAAGCAACTTGCCGATGTATGAAGTTTTAGTTAGTAATTACTTTGCAAAACAGGTCAGGTGCCTTGCAAAAAGGAATCGGGCGCTGAAGGAAACTCTGAGAGTTGCTCTTTTTGGCTTTAATAAAGAGCGCGCGATTTCCATTGGGCAAAGTGTATATAAATTGCGGCTTGCCTATCAAAACAAAGGGAAATCTGGTGGCTATCGCTTATATGTGTACGTTGTCGAAATGAATAAAATACTCACCCCGATTGCTATTTATTCAAAAAGCGAGAAAGAAAATCTTACGTTGGAGGAGATGAGCAAACATTTGGCAAGAGTTAAAGCTGAATTGTCGGGCTTGCTGGCACCCTAAGCGAGGGGCAAGCTCGAATTTTCCCCTTGCAATTGTTAGTAAAACGACATATAATTGTACTAGAAGTAAGTTTTAAGCTAACAATCAGGAGATATATGAATGAAATGGCTAAAAAGGGACGATATATTGAGATTTTGTTGCGATCTCCAAAAACCGTCTTTTCTACGAAAGATATTGTTTTGTTGTGGGGTGAGAAGGGAGGAATCGCGATTCGCGTAAGATTGAGCAACTATGTGAAAACCGGAAAGTTGATCAGGGTCCATCACGGCATTTATGCCAAGGACAAAAACTATGATCGTTTCGAGTTGGCAACCCGCATCTATACCCCCTCTTACATTAGCTTCGAAACCGTGTTGACCCGCACCGGAATAAATTTCCAGTATTATGGGAATATCTTTGTTGCCTCTTATGTTACCAGGGAGATTTTTGCCGATGGGCAAAAAATATCCTTTTTAAGGATGAAGGATTATGTTTTGAGTAATACAATCGGGATTGAACATATAAACGATACCGCCATCGCGACAAAAGAGCGAGCATTTTTGGATCGGATATACGTCAGCAAGGACTATCATTTTGATAATTTGGATGCCCTAGATTGGGACAAAGTTTTCGAGATTTTGCCAATATACCGTAACAAGAGAATGGATAAAAAAGTGAAAGAATATTTTAACTATTACAAAAATAACATATGACATTGGACTACCCAAAACATAAAAATATCTTACTGCAAATTTTGAAAGATATTTTTTCCGACACCTCGCTTTCTCCTTTTTTGGGCTTTAAGGGCGGTACGGCAGCTCTAATGTTTTATGGTTTGGATCGTGGTTCCGTTGATATCGACTTTGACCTTTTAGATGAGAGCAGGGAGCAGGAAGTATTTGAAAAAATCAGGAAAATAGCCATGAGTTACGGCAAGATTGTTGATTCAAAAATTAAGAGATTTAATCTCATTACGGTCATCTTGTACGATTTAAAATCCCAAAATATCAAAATCGAAGTTAACCGCAGAAAGTTTGATTCAAAATATGAATTAAAAACATTGCTTGGGATTTCAATGTTAGTAATGGTTAAAGAAGATATGTTTGCCAATAAGCTTATAGCAATGTACGAACGAATCGGCAAAACAAGCCGCGACGTTTATGATGTGTGCTTTTTCTTGAAAAACAATTGGCCTGTAAATAGAAAATTGATTGAAGATCGCGTAAAAATGCCATTTAAAGATTTTTTAGTTAAATGTATAAAACTTCTAGAGAAAATGGATAATCGTCATATTCTGGACGGTCTTGGCGAAATGCTTGCTGAACCACGGAAAGACTGGGCTCGAGCTAAATTACGAACAGAAACAATATTTTTATTAAAAATCTGGCCTGAAAGCGAGAAGTAAAGCCATATATGCCAAAGGGGATTATCTGGACAATACTGCAAAAACAGCGTTCTACGGCTTCCCGGAAAGTCGTAGTTTTTGGTTATTTCCTAAATGTAGGGTAAAATTAAGTTCGGAAATACTTTTTAATCAATTTTCCATGAAACGTTCAATAAAAATAATGCTTGGTGTGATTTTGGGATTAGTTGTTATTCTGGCTTTGTTTTTGATCCGGGGTGATTTTGTTCAAGGCTTGATGAGGCCTGCGTACAATGAAAATAAGTGCTATGACTCGGATGGAGGGCAGAAATATGACGTGAAAGGAACTACGTACGGGAAGATATTGACGAGAGGCAAACAGACAAAGACTCAATACGCGGATTACTGTGACGGGGACGCGTTGGTTGAGTATTACTGTGAAGGGACAAAAGTTAAGAAGAGCATTAAAGAATCTAATAACGGTGAAAGTTGTTATTTAGGGGAAATAGTAGGGTGGGATGGCTATTGTTTAGATTCAGAATGTAACAATAAAAATCCAACCTTTGTTATAATCACCAGACCTTTGTTTATTGATGCAATTCAAGATTTTGTTGAATGGAAGATAACCAATGGATTTACGGTGGGCGTATTAACGCTAGAATATATAAATCAAATTTACAGCGAAGGGAATCCTGCAAAAAACATGAAAGAAGAGATCAAAAACTTTGCCAATAATCATAGTACAAAATACTTTTTACTAATTGGGGATACAATTTCTTCAAATTCAGAAGACGGTTATGATCAAGATGTTGATTTAATGTACAACATGGCCAATGATTGGAATGTCCCTTCCGGTTATTTTTGTTCAAAAGAGGTTGTTGATCCCGATAATGACGGAATCAATAATTATTCTCCTGATTGCATAAACCCTACGGATATTTATTATGCAGATTTTAATGATGAAGATTGGAAAGAAAATGAAGATGGATACATAGTGAGGGGCTCGCAGGCAAATTCTTATTGGTACGACGGAAGTAGTTTTAAATCTTTCTTTGGGTCTGACAATACGGTTTGGGGGTATTCTGAAGTAGAGGAAAGCGAACTGGATTTTGAGACTATAGTTGCTCGTATTCCTATCCGAGAACCTGAAGAATTTAGTAATATTTTTAATAAAATTAAAAATTTTGAGCCAGTTGATACGGTATCATTGTTGATGGATGTTACTTTAATGGATGAATCAGAAATAGATGGGGACGAAGGTAGTAATTATAAGACGTTTTGTTCCTATCCCGGAGTTAGCGCTGACGAATTGGCAACTTATTTAACCTGGTGTGCTGATGATTACACTATGTTAAAAAATCTTGTGCAAAACGAATCCGGGAATTTTGTTTATGAAACTTTCAATATAGATAGCGTTGTGAACGGCAGTGATGGATACGTTAAAGCTAAAAATAAACTCTTGAATGAAACAAATATTGTAATCCCGTTTTTTCATGGTGGTCATTCGAGTATCGGTGCTTTATATGAAGATGATGTAGGTGGTTTTGAAAATATTTTCCCTGCATGGATCATGTCTTCTTGCTCTATAGGAACTTTTGCCTTTGGCACAAAGGATTCATTAGTTGAAGTGCTTATAAAAGGCGCCAAAGGACCGGCATTTTTAATAAAACCTTTAAATAAGTATTATTTTTTCAAAGATTCATTGGAAGGAAAAACTGTCGGTGAAGCTTTTTATAATCCCGGAAAAGTTATATTTAGAAAGACCGGGGAGAATCAGGATAATTTAATTGGCGACCCCTCGCTGAAGATTTTTAGTTTAGATTAACGGGGCAACATGGTAGTCGACTACATGTTACGACTTCCCGGAAAGTTGCTTCTCGATTATTTACTGCATGCTTGCGAGGCTCAAGATAAGGCCGAAGGCCGTGGCAAAGCCGCCGATGATCCAGAAACGCATTAGAAACTTGATCCGTGAGTATCGCTACACCTCCGGGCCCTTCAGGTATTTCTCCTGAGTAGCTTTGTAGTGGGAGAAGATTTCTTCGACTTTTTCTTCGCCGTCAGGGTAAGTTATCGTGCGATACCAGAGGGCGTCGAAGCCCGTGTGCTTGCGTTCGACTTGCTTTGTTTCGCCCGGAGCAAGGTCGTTTGAAACTTCGTATATTACTTCGGCGAGTGGATATTTATAGTTTGAGAGGGTTGGGCCGTCGAGTTTGACCACCCTGCCGTCCGAAGTGCCGTAGAATTTGAAGTAGGCGTCGTTTCCTTCGGCATACGAGTTGATAAGAATGTGGCCGGGAGTGTCGTTGATGTATTTGAGGTCTTGTCCGCCCAGGTAGATTGTCGCGTCGAGACCGTGGCCCGTGACGCTTGAATAATATGAAACTGCGTATGAGTGGGGCGCGCGTTCTGTGATCGGAAGTCCGGTAAAAACCGCTGCTCCGTACATTGTCGTTGAGACTTGGCAGAGGCCGCCGCCGTATTCCGGAACAGTGCCGATTTTCGTGATAACTAATTCTTCTTTATAGCCTGTCGAGGCGTCGACGCGGCCGAGGGTTGTATTGAAGGAAAATTCTTCGTCCGGCGCGATCAGCATGCCGTTGAAATGATCCACGCCAACCCCAATATTATAAATTCTGTTTTTTGGCGATCCACTAAAATTCGTGTGTCCGACTCCTATTAATTCCTTTATGCCCATATCTTGAAGTTCTTTGCTTATTGTTACGGGAGCTATGATTGTTTTCGTCTCGATTTGGACTTTGTCGACAGAGTTTTCCAGCGCCAGTTCCAGGGATTTTTTTAACGTTTCTCTTTGAATGGCAATTCCATCGCGGCCTTTGCCGTTTATGATTATCGCGCCGGTGTCGCCTGTGCCGGATGTGTTCGCATCCGTGTATATGGAGATCGGATCGACTGCAATTTCAATATACTCGGCCATTTCTGTGTCGATATATTCGTTGAGGCGGTCTAGTGATATTAAGATTTTGATTTTTGTAGGAATTGGCGCCTCTGGCGCCTGCTGCGGTGTCTGCTGCGGGAGATATTTATTTTCAATTTCGACCAGCAAGTTGATGTAGGGGAGAGTCACTACGTTTGTCTCTGCGAATTCAATCCAATCCAGGTGTTTGATTGGCTGGAACACCCAGTCTCCTTCGTCGTGAACCATTATTATTTTATTGTTGAGCTTGCGGGTGATTTCCTCTTTTAAGTTCGTTAAATCTTCCTTGGTTACGGAGGCCGGGGCAGAGATGGCGCGGAGAGGTATTTCCACCGGTTCCATGACCGCTATCGCAGCTTTGATTTCCTGTATTGCGGACGTAAAGTCCACTAATTTGCCCGCTTTTTCTTCTTTGATGTCGAGAACGGATTTTTCATTAAAGAAATATGTCGCGTTTTGGGGGGCTATTTCTTTTAGCGAAAACTTTTTTTCGATTTCTTCTATTAATTTATCCGTATCGAAAGCGTATAAAACTTCGATTGATTTTTGCGCTCTCTGAAGTTCGTGGGGGAGAGAGTTCTGTTTCAGATCAATTTTATTGATTGTCTTGAGCGTTTCGTCTAAGTCAAACTCGATTCCTATGTCTTGAGGGAGGATTTCCGCTTCAATGGCTTTGGCTTCTGTGGCCAGCTTCGAGTCGTCGAGAACGAGGCTGAATTTTAGCGGGGATGATAAAAATTTTTCTTCCTTTTCTTTGAGAATAAACTTGGCTTTTTCTATTGTTTCGTAACCTAGGTCGATGTTCGCAATTATCGTGCCTGGCGGGAGTTTGCCGTGTAAAGAAAATTTAAGCCCGGCTATGAGGGCAGCCATGACTAATCCTAGCCCTATTCCTAAGGCAACCGCATATAATGTTCTGTTAAGGGGTTTACTCATGAGGGATTTTCTTGAGTTCTTCGTCCTGGAACGCTATGTCCGGAGATAGTGAGCCATGGCTTCGAGCTGGCGACGATAGCGATTCCGATAGCGATGCCGGCAGGGTGGATAGCGATGCTTTTTTTCTTTTAATGGCTTTTTTTACCAGTTTTTTGAAGAATCCCTCTTTTTTAGGTTTTAGCTTCATCCCAATAACCGACCCAATTGCTCCTCCGATGACGGCTCCCATAAGGAAACCGCTGATTTTTCTTTCTATTTTCATAGGTAAGACGCTGTGTTCCGCACGGCGGAACGCGCTGCTGTTATTTCGCAACTTCAATTGTTTTCGTTTTTCTTATTACGTTTACTTTTATTTTACCGGGGTAGGTCAAGTCGTGTTCTATTTTTGCCGCGATTTTTTCCGCGAGTTCTTGCGTCTTACTATCCTCCACTATTGCAGCATCGACTATTGCTCTTATTTCTCTTCCCGCTGAGATTGCAAACGATTTTCTTACCCCTTCAAATGAGGCGGCGGTGTCTTCCAAGGCTCGTAGTCTTTCGAGATATTTTTCGAGCGATTCCTGTCTGGCGCCGGGACGGCTCGCTGACAATGCGTCTGCAGCCTGGACGATGAGAGCTTCCGGTGTTTGCGGTTTTTCGGATTCATGATGGGTCCATGCGGCGTGGATTTCTTCTTTGCTGAATTTATATTTTTCCATCAATTCTTTCGTGAGGAAGTCGTGTGTTCCCTGGACGTCCGGGTTTTGGTCTATCGCCTTTCCCAGATCGTGCAGAAACCCTGCCACTTTACAGACTTTGATATCGAGTCCGATTTCCGATCCCATCATTGTGGCCAAATAGCCAACCTCCATTGAATGTCTCATTATATTTTGGCTGTAGCTGGTTCTGAATTGGAGACGGCCGATTGTTCGTATCAGTTCAGGGTCGAAATCCCTAAGTCCCACTTTATCAACCATGTTTTTGCCGATTTCGAATAATTCCTTGTCCACCTCTTGTTTCGACTTGTCGACCGCATGTTTGATTTTAGTTTTGTCGATTTCACCTTTTTCATCAACCAAGTGCTCGAGCGCTTTTTGCGCAATTCTTCTGTTTACCAGATTGAAAGCTGATATTGAAATTGTTTGAGGGAGGTCGTTGAATACGACGTCTACATCCAGTAATTCTTCGAAGTGGAGAATATTTTGGGCATCCTTCCCTACTATTTTGCCTTTTGTAATATCTTTGGGCACCTTGATGTAAATAGATCTCGGCTCCACGGATGTAGGCGAACAGAGGCGCTGGATCGCGCTTATGATCACGTTTTGGGCCAGACGCTGGGCTTTTTCCCTGCATTGGTCCGTCAGCATTTGAAGTTGGGGGGCGTTTTCTTCGCGCAATTCCTTTTCGTAGCGATTTATGATTTCTTTTCTTATTTCTTGCTCTGTTTTGCCGCTTTTTGCTGCCAGTGAGAGGGTTTGGTTTTTTTCCGATTGTTTTATTTGAGTTTTTTTGGCCGACGTTTCTTCTTCAATTTCTGCAAGTTTGAGTTTTAGTTGATTGGTCTTTTCCTCCTGTTTTTTGATGGCAATTTCTTTATTATTTACCGAACTTTCCATCTGTTGCATAAGGTGTTCGGTTGTTTTTATGTATTCCTCGACTCGTTGGTTTGTTTCTTCGGTTCGTTGTTTTGCTTTTTCCTTAATTTCTGCGCATTCTTTTGCGGTGATTTCCAGTAGTTCGGCTGCCTTTTCCTTTTTTTTGTCGATACCAATTCTTGCGTGCTTATAAAGCTGTGTGTAGCCGCCGGCTATGCCGGCTGCCGTGCAAATTATCGCTATCGCTATGTATATAATTATGTTCATTTCTGGTTATTACTTTTAAACATACGTGCCCACGAAGGATACTAATAGTCTTACGTTTTGGCAAGGTGTAAGTTTGGTTTTGAACAGGTTTTAAACAGCGTCTTGTTGGAGGGTAGACGTTCTTGTTGTTTTTGTTTAAAAAAAGAGGTTACTACTTTCTACTACTGTATTATTTAAATACTTTTTGAAGGAATGAGGGATTCTAATAAAAAACAAAAAGCGATTTGTCTTATTTCTAGAATTTATTATAATTGTTAGCGTACTATTGGTGTGAGTTATATATTTTAAAAAAGAAATTTATGAAATTATTTTGTTCTCAAAGGGATCTTGAGGCGGGACTCAACATTGTTAACAAGGCAATAAGTTCAAACAACACTTTGCCGGTTTTAAACAATATTTTGGTGAAAGCCGAAGGGAAAAAGTTGTTTTTTTCGGCAACCAATCTTGAGATCGCCATTAGTTATTTTGTTGAGGCGGACGTGAGGAGCGAGGGGGCCATTACGATTCCGGCTAAACTTATAACTAGCTACGTGTCGTTATTGACTGACGAGAAGGTAGAATTGTCGATCGGGGATGGGATGACGCTTTTGGTTCAATCCTCAACGTCCACTACGAAAATTAAAGGGATAAGCGCCGACGAATTTCCGTTGATCCCGAAGGTTGATGCCGAACATTCTTTTACAGTTGGGACGACCGTGTTCGACGGGGCGATCGCGGAGACGGTTTTTGCGGCTTCAACAAATATATCAAGACCAGTTTTATCGGGTGTGTATTTTATTATCGATGGAGGCGGGATGAAGATGGTCGCAACCGACAGTTACAGGTTGGCGGAGAGGGGGCTTACGCTGGATAAGAAAATTGATGGGAGGTTTACCTGTATAGTTCCGGCGAGAACAATTATGGAGCTTGGGAAAATTACAAACAAATCAGACGCAAAAGAGGTTTCCATTAGCGCTTCAAAGAATCAGATTTTATTTAAGGTTGGAAACGTTGAATTGGTTTCCAGGTTGATAGAGGGGAAATTCCCGGATTACGAGAGAATCATACCAAAGGAAGGAAAGACAAAGGTTGAGGTTTCGGTAGAGGATCTGTCTTTGGTTTTGAAAAGGGTTAGTCTTTTCGCCAAGGAAAACAATAACAGTATAAGATTAAGCGCTACAAACGATGGAAAATTACTGGTTTCTACCGACGAGACGAAAGTGGGTGAGGAAAAAGCTGAGGTTGCGATAAAGATGGAGGGTGAGAATAATAAAATATCGTTGAATAGCCAGTATATGTTGGACGTTTTGACGTATATTACGGACGAAAAGATTATTTTAGAGATGAGTGACAAGTTGTCACCGGCCGTTATCAAGCCTATAAAAAGAGAGGATTATGTTTACATAATCATGCCTCTTAAGGTATAATTGCGGAGGTGTGATTGCACTGGATTGATCGACATTTCATATCTATGCAAAATATAGTTTCCTATTTTTCTGATAGCGAGTTTACCAACTCTGCCAACCTATTTTTTTCGAATAAGTCAGTTACTTATTCCGGGGCAGGGAATAGTTCGTCGAAGGCGTTGGTGGTTTCGGATATTTTGAGGAGGGGTGGTGCGGACGGTAGCGCTGGTGCGAGCGCCGGCGTGGGCGTGGGCAATGTTTTTTGGATTGTAAACGATGACTCTGAGATGGAAAAGATCAAGAGAGCCATGGGCGTGTGGGGAGACGCGCCTACGGTTGCCTACCAGGGGCTTTCTGAAGATGATAGGGGGCGGTATTCGGCGTCCAGTATTTTTGAAAGAGAGCGGCAGCTACGTATGACGGAGTTTGTTTCCAGGATTGTTGCCAGCAAGGGGAGGCCTGTCCTTGGCGGGTGTGGCGGGGGGAGGGGCGCTGGGCTCTCCGAGGGTGCCGGGGGCGTCAGGGGTGCCGGGGGCGTCAGGGGTGTTTTTATAATTCCTTTTAATTTTGTTTTCCAAAAATTTCCAGATAAAAACTGGATGAAAGAAGAGACGTTTGAGGTTTGTGTTGGGGATGAGGTGGACGTTGTCGAGTTTATAGAGAAGATAGTTGATATCGGGTACGAAAATTCGGCTGATGAATACGTGAAGAAAGGGGAGTATTTCAAGATTGGGGACACAGTGGTTTTGTGGCCGATAAATGAGGATCGGGTTTTTAGAGTTGAGTTTTCTTTTGATAAGGTTGAGAAGATTTCGGCGTATTCTCCGGAGGAGAAAAAGGAGTGCGGCTCGAGGAAGAGGCTGAAAATTTTCCCTATAACTTGTGAGAAGGAGGTTGAAAGTATTTTGGATTTAGTTGATGTCGGTGATGTTGTTATAGATGACGAGCTCGATGTCGTTGATGAGTTTTATGATCCATGGAACCACTTCATGGAAGAGATCGCTGCTAAGGCCAGGACTGTTTCGTTTACGTCGTTTAATGAGGATGAAGAGAATCATTCACACCTGCATTTTTACGCTGTTTTGAAGTATAGGACCGGGTATGATTTTGCGAATGATTTGCGCGACAAGATCGAGGGGGGGTGGAAGGTTTTGATTTTCACAAAAGACGTTGTATCTGTTGGGGGATTGCTCGACGATCAGAAGGTTCCTTACAGAAAAGAGCTTCCTCGGGGTGGTTTCGACAAAGACATGTCCTTGAAGGAGGATGGGACTGGCGTTGGGGCGGTTTATTTTGTCGAAGTGGATAAAGAGGATTTTTTCCCGCAGGCTTTTCAGGCTCCAGATAATAAAATTTTGCTTGTTACCGATTTGGAAATTTCTTTGTTGCGCGAGAAGGCCGGAGCGATTGTTTCGAGAAAGGTTTTTGAGGACTTTTTGAGTGGGTTGAAGGCGGGGGACTACGTTGTGCATAGCGACCATGGGATCGCGAGATTTCAGGGATTGGACAGGAAGACCGTTGACGATATTACGAGGGAATATATGAAGCTTGCTTATGCGGAAAACGATAAGCTTTTTGTGCCGATTGATCAGGCTGATAAGGTCAGCAAATATATCGGATCAGAGGAGTCTATGCCGAGGCTGACGCGTCTTGGGTCGGCCGAGTGGGCGACGCTTACTACGAAGGTGAGGAAGGAAACCCAGAAAATTGCGCAGGAACTTCTAGAGTTGTACGCGAAGCGCAAGACTGTCCAGGGGTTTGCTTACAAGATCGACAATGACGTTCAGGGCAAGTTTGAAGAAACGTTTCCTTATGAGGAGACGCCCGGGCAGATCAAGGCGATTGTTGATGTGAAGAGGGATATGGAGGCGCCGGATCCGATGGATCGCTTGATTTGCGGAGATGTTGGGTTCGGGAAAACGGAGGTTGCCATGAGGGCTGCGTTCAAGGCTGTGCAGAGCGGGAAGCAGGTTGCGCTGATTTCGCCGATCACGATTTTGACCGATCAGCATTACAGATCTTTCAAAAAGAGAATGGATCCTTTTAATGTGAGGGTGGAGATGTTGTCTCGTTTTCGAAGCCCGCGCGAGCAAAAAGAGACTCTCGACAGGCTCGTGAAGGGCGAATGCGACGTCGTGATTGGTACACATCGCTTGCTTCAGCCGGATGTTAAGTTCAAGAATTTGGGCTTGATTATAGTTGATGAAGAACAAAGGTTTGGTGTCCAACAGAAGGAAAAGCTGAAGGAAATAAAGACTGAAGTTGACGTTTTGACTTTGACGGCGACGCCGATTCCTCGCACGCTGAATATTTGTTTGAATAAACTACGCGATATTACGACTATTACGACCCCGCCGCCGGGGAGGCTGCCGATCATCACTGAGGTGAGGAAATTCTCGCCGGGACTTGTACGGGACGCTATTTTGCGCGAAACGAAGCGCGGCGGGCAGGTGTATTTCCTGCATAACAGGGTTCAGACAATCGACGCGATGGCTGCGAAGTTGCGTGAATTGGTTCCTGAGGCTACGTTCGGCGTCGCCCATGGGAAACTGGGGAGCGGGGATCTCGAAGAAAGAGTAGTTTCATTCAAGGACAGGAAGTTCGATGTTTTGGTTTCGTCGACTATTATTGAAAACGGTATCGACTTGGCGAACGCTAATACGCTGATTGTTAATAACGCCGAGAAATTCGGGCTGGCGCAGTTGTATCAGCTTCGCGGGCGTGTTGGTCGTTCGAAGACGCAGGCGTATGCGTACTTCTTGTATCATGGACAGAGATTGCATTTGGATGCGAAGAAACGACTGCGCGCGATAGTGGAGGCTTCGGATTTGGGTTCGGGTTTCCAGATCGCGATGAAGGATCTCGAGATTCGTGGGGCGGGGGATATTCTTGGCGCCAATCAACACGGAGTGATCAATGTTGTTGGTGTTCCGCATTTCATGCGGATGCTCAATAAGGCTGTCGAGGATTTGAAGGCTGGTAGAGTCGGGGCTGGCGCTTCGGCCGCGGAGGAGGCTGAAGTTGCAATCGAACTGCCAATCCCTGCGTACATACCGGATGACTATATTGTGAATTCTCGCGACAAGATTAGTGAATACCAGAGGCTTGCCGGCGCCGATAATTTGGCTTATTTGGAGGAGATTCGGGAGGACGTGATTCGGGACTATGGGAAGATGCCTCGAGAGGTCGCGAACTTATTCAGGATAATCGAACTGAAGATTTTGGCTAAGAAGGCCGGCGTGGTGGGGGTGCGCGCTGAGACCGTTCATGGCGGGAAAGACAAGGAGATTGTTCTGACGATGGGGCCGAAGATCACGCCGGCTCACATCATTTCGTTACTGGAATACAACTCGAAATGGAACATCGGGGGGACTCGTCTGCGGATTGCCATTGGCGATCTTGGGATGCAGTGGTTCGAAGAGCTCAAGGAATGCGTGTCTCGGCTTGCCGTGAAGGCGAAGCATGGGAAGAGGTAGGGGTGAGGAAGGGCGCAAGATGCCGTTGCGGCGGGGTGTGGCGGGGCGTATTATCCGGGGCTTTTCCGGAAACTTAAAATTTTCAGGTTGGGGGATTTGTTTTCCGGAAAACTCCCGGATAATTTGGCAAGTCTTTTTGTGAAAAATTAAGAAAAATTTAAGTTTTTTGTAAGGTTGGCCTGGTAGAATTGAGTCAATTTAATGGGATCAATCAATGCCAAGGCGCAAAACAAAGTTTGTAACGGGTGAGTATTATCAGGTTGTCAACCGAGGTGTCGGTGGAATGAAAATTTTTGCAGATGAAGACGACTATTCGTGGTTTGAGCAATTAGTGAGAAAACACCGGGTCGGCGTGCAGATAGACGTCTATGCTTTGGTGGCTAATCATTTCCATTTTCTTTTGAAACAAGTCTCTGACGTGGGAATTGAAAGGTTTGCCACGTCCTTACAAAGAGCGTACACGCGTTATTACAATAAGAAGTACAAAAGAAGGAAACTCTCCTTGTATCAAGGGAGGTTCTGGGCCGAACGGATTGCTGATGAGGACCATTACTACAAAGTTCTTGCATATATCTTGAGAAATCCTGGTAAGCACAAGATGGTGAATCTTGGGAGGGATGGGCGGTCTGGGCTGATGACTGGTTGACGCCGCAGTGGCGTGCGCGATGTAGAGGTAGGATTGCATTGCGAGTGGCCTGGTTTGTGGTATGATTGCTGGGCCTTTTCAGGCTCTTTGAAAGATGGGGATGTATTGGCATTCGATGGAAGGCCAAACGTTTGTAGTGGCAATCAGGGCGTCGCGCTGTCCGTCCTTAATAAGTCCAGCGCAATCTAAGTGCAGAAACACTTAAAGAGAAACTAACAGTTGCATTCCTACGTGAAGCAGGGAGACTTGCTCCCGTAGCTGTAGCTGCTTAGTTTCACGCCTTCTCTTGATAGAGAAGCCGTCCTGCTTTCGGACACCTCCTAGGTTAGCAGGGCGTAGATTAGGAGGTTAAGGCTTTCGGTTCGCTACTCTAGGGTCGAAGCACGAAAAACAACAGGGTTAAGCTGAGTGGCTTTGTGCCTATCTTTTATCACTCGGACGAAAATTTAAGACGGGCTAAGATTGTAGAAATTACAAGTGTTTCCTTTCAGACCCGGGTTCGACTCCCGGCATCTCCACCAAAACATTAAGAAACTTTATGAATTTTTGGGAAAAACGCTTTGTAGCGATAGTACGCTTTGCAGTAGTGGTGGTAGTAGGGATTGGGTTTTTGGTTTTAAGGGGCTTTACTGTTGGGGAGGCTAATGGGTTTTACGATATAGAATTTTCTTTTTATAAGGGGGCGATAGATTTTCTTGTTGAAAAAGGAGTTGTGGATGGTTATGCGGATGGAAGTTTTAGATCGATGCAGATTGTTAATCGCGCGGAATTTGTGAAGATTGTGACTGAGCTACAGGGGCTCGATTCAGGGAAGCTACAGAGTTCAGGTTCGGGTCTTTATGAAAATTGCTTTTCTGATGTTGGGAGCGAGTGGTTTGCCCCCTTTGTTTGTTATGGGAAAAAGGCGGGGATTGTGAAT